>NZ_CAAJGQ010000023.1 GCF_901000775.1 Candidatus Rhabdochlamydia sp. T3358 | reverse complement strand
ATTTGCTACCTTGAAAAGCAACGTTGGGTCGTTGAGAGAACGATTTCTTGGTTAAAGACAGGCTTTCGTCGCCTTACAGTGCGCTGGGAAAGAAAGGCAGTATATTGGAATGGTCTATTAATGTTTGGACTACTTGGCTATTGGATGAATTTCTTAAGTCGGCAAGTATCTTTAAAACAATAAATTTAATTCAAGATAGGTTCATATAAAAAATAAAGGATTTTAAATCGAAAAAAAAGCACTCTAACTTTATAGTTAGAGTGCTTTGTATTTAAAACAATCTAGTCGTCGTTTCTTTTGAAAATTTGTTTTGTTTTTATAGTATTTTCAGAACCATCTAATGTTAAGGTAATTTGTTTTGTTTCTATAGGATTTCTAGAACTATCTACAGCTTCTACTGTATAGGTATATTCTCCTAAGGCAAGCTGTGTGACGTCCTCGGTAAGAGTCGTTGTTGCTTTAGCTAACTGTCCTATGCAAGTATCGCCACGAAAAACATGATAGAAATGAATAGGTGTGCTTTCTTGTTCTAAAAAATTCCAGCTTAATTCAACATTTGAAACAGTTACCCGCGATTGTAAATAAGAAACTTCTTTTTCTTTTACAATTACAACTTCTTTAACAGCTGTTATTCCTAAAGCACACCCGTCCTCATCCAAGGCTTCTACTCTATAAGTATATATCCCTGGAGTAAGAGATGCTATATCTGAAAGCGTAGTAACGCTTTCAGACATTTGCATTATAGGAGTATCATTACGGTACACATTATAAAACTTAATAGAACCTACATCTTCTCCTAGGAACATCCAGTTCAATTCAAGTACATTTTCTGTAATTTTTTTGACTTGCAAATAAGAAGCTGCAAGCTCAAATTCGATAGAATAGGGCTCAAGCTTTTTATCTTCGTTATCACAGACAACTATCTCATAAATGCAGTTTCCTGAATCCGTTTGTTGAATGTTATATGTATATTGCTCGGTTCCTGCAGATATAATAGCTAAAGATTTTTTATTCATAAAAATTTCATAGCTTTTTACATTTACAACACCATTGGGCGTCCAGCTTAACAATACTTCATTTGCTGAGGTGCGTTTGATTAGAGCCTCTGAAATAGCTTGTACTACCGGTGGCTTTTGGGGAAGATCCTCTTGGGTAATCTCTATCTCCTTAATCAGTGGTTCTATTCCTAAAGAAAGCATAAAAGAATCAAAGGTTTCTATTTTATAAATGTATTTTCCTATAGCAGAAGGTGTTTGTGTGAAAATGGTATCAAATGTAAATCCCAAAGAGATTCCATTACGAGAAATATGATAATACTCAATATTAGCTGTGTCTTCTTCTGAGAATTTCCAGTGAACTTCCACTGCATTTGACGCGGTTTTTTCTATAACAATAGGTGTTATGGATAAGGGGTGCATAGAATGATCCAAAGCTTTTATTTGATAAGTATATTTTCCTATAGCAAGAGGGGTTTCTCTATAAGAGGTACTATCTGTGACCCCTAGATAAGAACCATTGCGATTAATCTGATAAGATCCAATAGAAGCTACATTTTGCTCTGGAAATGCCCAACTTAATTCAATGTCGAGCGGTGCAGTTTTTTGGACTTGTAAATAAGCTTCTTCGATTTCTATTTCAATGAGTTTGGTTTCTATAACTGCATCGTTTTGATCATAGGAGACAATTTTATAAATACATTTTCCTTCTTGTTCTTTCGGTTGGAAAATATGTGTATAGAACTTTTTGTATGCAGGTAGAGTAATGATAGATTTATCTCCTAAGAAAACTTCATAAGTTTTTACATCTTTATCGCTAGGTGTCCAACTTAAAAGAACTCTATTCATAGCAATGCGTTTAGCTTGTGCTTGTAGAGTTAATGGAGCTGCTTGAGAACTCTTAATTAAAGGATTCACTTGACTTTGCATAGCCTTAATTTGCCCTATCAATGAAGAATATTTACCAATAGATACTTCATTAAGAAGTGTAAAAAATTGCTCCGCTCCTTGTAAAATGGCGGTTAAGCATTTTTGTTCTCCTATAGTGACAATTTGATCATCTATTTGAAATTCAACAAGTCCCTGTGATTTTTTTTTAAGGGAAATGGGAATAGGCTGATCGGGAAAACAGATCGTGGCTTGATTGTCATTTAGATATTTCTCAACCATTACCAGTAAATAGTCCCATAACATACGTACATTATCAAAATGCGTAAAAGGCACTAAGGAATGACTATTTAGTCTTACATCTATGCGTCCATTGAGCATTTCCACTGGTGTATTGTCTTCCCAAAGAGTAATAGAGCTTTCTACAATAACGCTACTTGAGTCCTTATCCTCAATAGATGTATAATATGCATCGGGATTCTGGCTTAAATCCTCTAAATCAGTCACTGGATCTGAAAGAAGATACGTGTGAAACAAAAAAGAGTCTTGTTCAAAATCTTCAGTTTTCTCTGTACTTACAATCAAAGGTTTACTATAAAATACAGCGTGTCTCTGATGGTTCCATGGCTCATTTTCTTGAATAAATGCCATGACTCTATAAATATAAACTTGATTTGATTCTATTTCGTTATCTTCAAAAGAGGTCGCATTCTTTCCAATGTCGATTATTTCCCCACTTCGAAAGATCGCCCACTCAACTTTAATAGGATCCCAACCTAGTTCTGCTCCGCTTTGAGGATTCCAATTTAAACGGATTTTATGATCTGAGATGATCGTTGCTTTTAGATTAGTTATCTTTTCAGCTCCAACTGTTAAAGTCGCACTACTCCCCTCATTATTTTGTTTGTCCTTATATTTAATAAGATATGTGGTCAATGCATTTATATTTGGTTGATCTATAAATATTGGTGAACCAGATAAATCGTTTTTTTGCATAATGGAGTTATTATTTTTGAGCAACGTGTAATCCATTAAAGATGAAAGTGGATAGTTTGTATTGTCTCCCCACATGATAGAAATGGATTGCGATTGGCTTTCTTCACTAGAAAAATCTAATACCAAGTCTCTAAGGATTGTTCTTTGTTCTTCTGCTGTTATTTCCTCTTCTCGCTGGGTTCTTTCTTGTTCCTTTTCCATTGCTAGATCAGCTTGGCGTTGATTCCATAATTCTATAAGATCTGCAGTCATAGCATCTCTTTCTATCAAAACCTCCAGTAAAGGATCCCTAGGCATGCTGATTGAGCGTCGCGGAGCACGTCTTCTTCTTGTGGGAGGAGGAAGAATATCTACTTCATGTTTAATGCCTTTTGGATATGCTTGCACAATATCTAAAGGTTTGTTCTGCCCTTTATTCTCTCTGTAACCAACTACTAGCGGGAGTACACTTCCTTTATGAGCAACTGCCCCTTCAATTTGTCGGAAATCCACTTCTAATCCTTTATTGGGAAGCTTTACACTACTTGAACTTACTGCTACTTCTTTAACCATGTCTTTAATCTCAACATGTGTAGTTCCTTCAGGGAACATACTTTGCCTGTTTTTAAAACTTCCGTCATGATATTCACGTGTGTGCCTCTTTAATATATGTTCCATTCCTGCATTAGAATCTCCATTAGTTCTCCATTGCAATCTAAATTTTTTAGAACCCACTGTTGATTCTGGAGGAGTGCTAAAAGTAAAAGGAGTTTGATAATTGGGCTCAATCCCGCGTAATAATTTATAACGATCGTTGCTCTGTGTTGGAGTAGGAGCGTGTATAGAAGAGCGTCCACCAGGAGGAAGAATTGCGGGTTTCTGAGCTATTTTGGCTTGTTTTGGAGGACTGCCTTTAGGTTTTGTAGGAGATCCTCGTTTTCTGCTGCCTGACCTTGGTAAAGGACTATTATTTCTTGAGTTTGCTGCATGCCGTCCTACAGGAGAGGTTCTTAAACCTGGTGCTTTTTTGGCAGGACTGGCATCTCTAACATTTGTTGATGTTTTTGGAAGCGACCCACGTCTTGGAGTAGGGCCTCTTTTTCCTGGTGGCCTTCTACGTACTCTAATCAAATTTTCAGCTGGTTGATCCTTCGCTACAAGCTCTGGTTGTACAATACTTTCTTCTTGAGCGTGTAATTGGTTACTAAACACAAGAATAGTATTCAAAATTAAAAGTAATGCAACTCTATAAAAAGAGAAAAATTTAAACATAATACCTTATATTTTTTATAAAAATTAATATTTTTTCAATTATTTATTAAATAGATATGAACTATCTTATTTATTATTAACATAAAAATGTGTTTTAATAACAAAGACTGTTTTTTTTATTTTTTCAATAAGACAAGACCATACTTAGGATGATCTACATTTCCGCGAACAGTGAAAGTAAAAGGGTTCATTACTTTTAAGAGTTTTTTTTGTTTAAGCTCTAAATCAATAGATAAACTTCCATCAAAGCCGATATAAGAAGTATGTTTTTTTCTCTTAGCTAGAGCAAATTTACAATGACCGTTTTTACTAAAGGTTTTTGCAAGTTGAGTCAAATAGCAGCGGCTCTCTTGCAATTTAAACCCAAACTCTCCTTCTACGGGCATAAAGGATCTTAAGTCCAAACCGATTTTAGAGAGAATCTCTAAAGGGATTTCAAAGAATTCATCTTGTTTTAGATATTGGAATTTGCATTGCCCTAAACCATGTAGAGTCTGTAAATCGGATAACTGCGCTTGAATATCCTTAACTAATATATCCATTATAAATGGTTTGGCTTTTTTTAGTACGTGATCTAATTGCAACTGTTTTATCTCAACTTCTGGAATCCACAGCTCCCAGTCATTAAGATTTTTACAGCTTATTGTCTTGGCAAATAAACTGCCTGCTTCATCATCTAATCTAAAGTCATAGATCTGTAGTTCTTTTGGGGAAAACTCTATTCCTGCACTAAACTTATTTACAGAAATGCCCTTTATTTCCACCTGATCTGCTTGCAGAAGTCCTCTACAGCCTTGCTCGCTTATTTCTCCTTGATAAATAAATTGGGCTTCAAGCTCTAAAGGTTTTATAATTTTTTCTAAAAGAGGAATAAAGGAAGCACAATCAGATGTATGGATCTGCAGAGTCCCCTGTAAATGATTTGTTTCTTTGGTTTTTAAATCAGCAGTTATACCACAGGCTTTTCCTTTGATGGTATGAAGTTTGCATTCGTTTGATTCTATACTAAAACACCCTTTTAACCCCGGCTGAAGAGGCTTATCTGAAATCTCAAATGCCCCTGCCGGGTTATCAAACCAGAGAGTCCCCCAAAAAGGCTTTTCTCCTAGATTAAGTTCGCTATTCAATGTAAAATGGGTATTCTCGATAGAAAATGTAGTATCTCGATATTTTACTAATTGCTTTGCTAGATTTAAATCTCCCTGTTTTAAACCTCCTCTAAGACGTATAAGCCCCGGCATTTTTTTCAATTCTACACTGCCTATTAACTCATGCTGCCAGGTGACTTGTTCGCCATGAAATGCTGGTAGGGAAAAATCGATGATACTTTCCCAGGTTTTATTTTGGTAAGATGTAGAGTGGCAAAAAATATTTGCTAATGTTTCAGAGCTTCTCAGATCTTGTAGAACAAGGTTGATCTGTTTACTAAAAAATCCTTGCTCTACAGAATATTCGCAAATGAAAGGCGAACTTTTTAAGCTAAAGCAGTTGCAATCGATTTGCCCACAAATAGTATGGGTTTGCAGATCAAATACACCACTGGCTAGAAAAGGATATCCCTCATAACTTCCCTGTAGGTTTTTGCAATGCAGTGTTTTTTCATCTGATGTAAAAACACCAGAGGCCATTAAAGATCCACTTTGTATTTGATCCACATGCCACTGAGAAAAAAGCTTCTTACCAGAAATAGTAATGTCTTTAGCCAAACAGGAAAAATCATATTGCTTAAACAGATCTTCTGTAGCTAGTTGTATGCGCCAGTTTTTAGAATTAACCAATCCCAAATTGCAATCTATCTGCCACTTATCTACTCCGGGATGAAGCAAAACCCCTTGTACTTGGATAATAGGCAGCTCTTTTACTTGCAGAGATCCTGTAAAATGTGTAGGAGAAAAAGAATCGATAGATCTTATCAATGAATCTATTTGTAAATTGCAAAAAACCTTTTTATCTTGGATAAGCCTAGCATTTGCTTTGGTTACGCAAAGCTCATTTACAGAAGAAGTCCATTCTATTCGAGCCATCCCTTCCTCTAATTTGAAGCCCGAGCTAATCGGCAAAGATAGATTTTTAAGATCGGCTATAACTGTAAAATTGGATAGGTTTACCTTAGATTCTGGGCAAATGACAATTTCTGCTGAAATAGGTTCGTCTATAAGATTCTTTTCCTGTTTCTGTATCTCTACAATTTGCAACTGCAGGTTCCATAAATCTTGATATTGCGCGAGCAAATCTACCTTCATAGAAAAATCTTCTGTCTTCAAAAAAAGATCTTGGATATGAAATTTAGGATACACTGCATCAAGAGCTGTGCTAAACACATAGGCGTCTTGCTTATAAGATAGCTTCCCTTCTAGTCTAGGACAAGATAAACCCCACTTTCCCTTTTGATATTGAAAGGATAAATCTGATACCTTTGGAATCTCTATTGTTTTATAAAAATGCTCTAAATAAACTTTATCCGCTTCTACTCCAATCACAACTTTATCAGTATCAAATAAGCACTCTAATTGATAATTTCCTTTTATGATTAGTTCAGGCAAAAAATTTGCAAGCCATGGTTTGTATTGCTCTTCTGTAAGATCTTTTAACTTTAGATGACCTTGTATAGGCTGTAGACCATCTTCTAAAGAAAGCGGCTTTAAGAATACAGCTTCTACTGAAAAAGGCATATTTACTATAGAGCCTAATCCTTCTACTTTATTTTCATGAATGGTAAGATCTGTTGCTACAGGAAGGACTAATGGCAAGCCAAGCATTGAGCTCAAATCTCCTTGTACATGAGCATAAATAGCCTCTTCAGCTCCTGGATATTCTATGACAATATTTAAGCCTTCTACTTGCTCTAACTGGCAAAACCCTTCTTTTATTTGAGATTTAAGAGCATCCCATTTTCCTTGCATCTGCACATCTTTTATAAAAAACTTATGAGAAGAGTGATCAACTGATACATCTTTGGCTTGAAACTGTGTTAAATTTATGCTTTGTAGTACTTGATCTGAAAATAGCATGGCTATTTTTGCTAAGCAATTCTTCCATTTATAAGAAATTGATGAATCGATTCGGGGCAGAGAAAAACAAGATCTAGCCCAATCCAGATGCTTAAGCTCAAATTTTTGGATATCCCATTCGATGATGCCTTCTTGGGCCAGGCAAATTCCTAAGTTCCCTTGAATAGTTTTATCTACAGGATCAGAAAAAACAGCTTTAATCCCAATCCCCTGCTGATCTTTATGAATAGCAGAGGTTTCTAAAATAAGAGGAAATGAGGCTTTTTCATGAACAGCAATTGCACTTAAAATAGCTTTAGATTGATCTGTTATCCATAGATCTGCTTCTATGTGCATCAGCTGGTTTTGCCATTCTAAATTTTGAGATAAAAGAGCATAAGATCCATTTTCCAATTGAAAGTGCCCTTTAAAAGAATGCCAGAGATTTTTTAAGTAAACCTCTTCTGCTCTTAAATTTGCTTCTATCTGGTCACAGCAGAATTGTTTATTTGTCTGTTGAACTTTAACATTTGCAAGAGTTGTTTTTACGTGTATGTCCTGAATATAGCCATCTGATTTAACAGCAGCATTTGCTTCTACAGAAATCTTTGCGTAGTAGTTTAAATCCCTATTAAAATAGCCCACTAGCTGCGTTAGTGGTAAAAGATGTTTTACTTCTTGGGATTTAATACTCAGGTATATCTGACTATCAGAAGAGTGATGAAGAGTCAAAAGAGCGGGATATAAAGGATCTGGATCCATTGCTAGTTTAAGCTCTAACTTTTTATGAGTTATAGGAAGCAGGGAAAAATAATACCGCAATTGATTGAGTTCTAAAACACCATGATGCACTTCCACAGAAAAAAAACGATTTAAAGCCAACGCAGCTCCAAGAATATTTGGAGATTTAACCTTATTATCAGCTAGATATTGTGGATGTAGAACCCTAATATGAAAGGCTCCTTCTTGATAGAATAGATCTATGCAGTCTACACTTAATTCATTCTTTTGTTTTATCAAGCCTTGTATTCGCAGCACATTTTTATCCCAAACAATTTTCTGATAAGAAAATGTTTTTGGTAAGAAGCAATACAAAGCTATCTTGCAACCAACTAAAATAATTTGTTGATAAAATAGAGCTAAAAAAACCAATATTCCCAGAGTGTTAAAGAGTCTTTTTTTCATTGTATGAACTCTTTATATTGTTCTTCTGATAGTAGTCTTTCTAACTCTTCTTTATCTGTTATTTTGATCTTAAAAAGCCAACCATCGGTTTCGGCGGCTTGGTTAATTCCTTGAGAAACCTCTTGTAATTTTTCATTAATTGCTAGAATTTCTCCTGATACAGGCGAATAGATATCTGCTGCGGCTTTAGTAGATTCTAGTACAGCAATTTCCTGACCTACTTCTACTAATTTGCCAATAGAAGGCAATTCCACATACACAATCTCTCCAATTTCTTTTTGAGCAAAGTGGGTAATTCCAACAGTACCTACTTCATCCTCCACTCTAATCCACTCATGTGATTCTGTAAATTTCATGTAAAAATACCTCCCTTTACCAATTCACAACTAGCCCAATAACGAGGATGTTGTTCTGTTGATGGATAAGCAGAAGAAAAATGTTGAAAACCTGATTCTTTGCTATGCAAACGATAGTTTATTGCTATGCGAGAAAACTGTAAGGGATCATAGCCATGCAAACAATGTGCTGGAATGACCACTCTAATCACATAAGATCTGCGATTATCCTGTAGATCCACTTGTATATCTTCTGCTAAACAAAGAGGATGCACATCTTCTGTACGAAAAGCCGTTATCTCCTTTGCAAAGGTTTCATCACTGGCTCTCTGAGCAAGGATTAAAAACTGATGACAAAAGCGATGTGTGAAGCTGACGGTTTTTAAATCTCTTGTATCAAAAAAGAGTTCTACCTTATCTGTAGGATCTAAAGGATGATCAAAAAATATATCGCAGTAAATCAACTGTTCATTCCAGGCGATTGCAACCTCTGCAAAAGGGATTTCATGGAGCAGTTCAGAAGTAACAGGCAATAGAAATTTTTTCCTCATCATCTTGATAGAGGGTTGATTTTTAGCATGCAAAAGCTTGCATTGGATAGCAAAGCAATCAAGCGGTAAAATAGGGTTTGTCTCCTCTAACAAATCAATTGTCACTAAAGCTCCTTGTCAGAAAATACAATACAATTTCCTTCTACTATTTTCTGTAATAAATGCCGCATTACATCTCGACATGTATCAAAAGAAAGAAATTGAAACCCCTGTTCTATTTTTTCTAAAGGAATCTCTTCTAAATTCCCTTTAGAGCATACTTTAGCAAATGCTAGAGAACCCGAAGATCCTACAGAAATAGGAGACCATTGATTAACAGGGATCTCGATCCAATCATCTGTTGGGAAATCTAGTTTTTGGCTACGAGAGATATAAGGTGAAGTAGAAATTAACTCCCATTGCTTAGGTAAATTAAGCTCCACGCCTAGTTCTAATTGCTGTTTTACAGATTGCATAAATCCATACAAACGATATTTACAATAAAACATTGCAGGCAACTGCTTACTCATTCCTGGCAAATCACCAAACACCTTTACATAATCCTGTTCAATAGCAAGTAGTAAAGGCTCATACAAAATGCGTGCTATCTGCTCTTTTACCTCATAAAAAGGTTTAAAATTCCCATTTGCTTGAAGAAATAACTCTTTGCCTTTACGTATATTTGGGTAGGCATTTTCTAATTTTTGATCGAGAATAGAATCCAAAGTGCCATCTTGAAAAGCTTCTTCAAAATTAACTAGCTCTTTTTGAGCATTACGTGCAACCAGCTCTATGCGATAAAAGTTGTTTGCATCAACACTGTAGCATTCTTCTATCGACTCTAATGGAGCATTTTCTAAAAAAGCAGTAAATTCTTTATGGTTGAGCAAGGAACTATAAGGTCCTTGAGCTAATGGCTTTTTTCTTAAAAGTAATTCGACGGTTTTCAATGGCCTTTGTTGTAGGGCTTGTGCAATAAGCTCTTTATTTTGTCGAACCATTTCCAGTCTTGCGGCTTGATCTACAGAGTTGCGAGAATCTATTTGGTCTAATGTCTGTCTAGAATTTTTAAGCTCAGGGAATCTAGTTTGTAAAAAAGACCATCCTTCATCTGTAGTTTCCCATTCCCAAGTGCTTTTAAGGCTAATTTGAGCAGCGAGCTCTTCTATATTAATAGAGCTTAAACGAACCTCTACTTTTTTCTGTACAAGCTCTGGTTGCCTTGTTTCAATACTATCTAAAGAGGCAAACTCTATTGGTAAATTTAGGCTCTTTGGTTGTTCAAGAGATACAGCCTCCAAATACACCTGTAGTTTAAGAAGCGAGGAAAAATCTTTTAAACGTAAATAAGAAGGCAACTCATATAATTCAACTTCTACACTTTGATCTGCAAATAAATGAAATTGCTTTTGCGCTAATGGATCATTAAAAACGCTTCCAGAAGTATCCAATACTAAACGTCGAAATAACATAACATGGCGCCAAGCATTTACGACATCGACTTCATTTAACCCAAGCACTTGTAATTCACGTTGAAAGTATTGCATAGCTTGGCTAGGCTCAAGTGATTTATTTTGAGAAAGCTGTTTGTATCCTTTATAAACGTTTTGCAATAGATCGCTTTGCACTTCCTGTTTGGTAATCTGATATTTTTTTTGTTCTGCAAGAGCTGATACATTCAGAATAAATTGACTAGCTAAATGAATAAATCTATCCCCAAACCAATCTTTTACATTTTTAAATCCAAATAAAGACAACTCTATTTCTGCTAAGCGAGGATCTTTAGGAACTCCTGCTCTTTGCTCTTGAAAATGTAATACTTGTTGCAGAGCTTCTTTGGGAAAAGCTACCTGATCGAGATACAACTGACATAATGTAGAAAAACTATGCACGTCCACTCTTGAATTTTTCAGTTGCTCTAAGTGCTCTAATAACCCAGGAGAGTAATTTTTCCAAACAGCCCTGCAGCTTAATTGAGCATCATATGGATGAGTATAAGGCTTAAATAGAGAAATCATTTGTTCTTTTTTCTTAAGCTCTGGCTCCAAATAGGGAAAATACTGTTCGGCTAACATCACAGCAAGCCCTGTCTCTAAAAAGTTTTTTTCAATAACCCCATCGTTTAATAAATGAGGCCAATTACTACGGTCGGTGTCAAATAGAGAATGACTAAGTAATTGACTCAAAACCAATAATTCTTTGGAGTAAATCGGTCTGCCATTAATGGTCTTGCCGATCTGCTTATCAGGAGTGGATTCCACCATTTGCGTATTGATCCCCACTACGGAAAAAGAGATCCCAATAATAATGGTTACAAAAATAAAAAAAATTTTCTGATACTTGCGAAAAAATTCTAGCATGGAGCGTTCCTGACCTTTTGAGTGCTTTATTAAATGATAACCGCAATAGTACAAGGAAATAAAAAAATTGCCCAAACAAAAAAAATGTTTTAACGAAAAATTAAGAACTCAAACGTAAAATTTGATCGGTCATAAGAACTGCTAGAATTCAAAAGCGAAGGCCGCGATGCTACCTCTCAAAAACATAATTTTATAAAAAGTTTTAAACAAGCAGATAACAAATTCTATATTCTTAATATCTAGCAAAAATTAAGGTGTTAAACAGTTATCCCTCTGACCTGCTCCCCAAAAGTTGATCCATGCTAAAATGGACTCCTTTAAATAAGGAGTAAGAAGCCAATGAAAAACAGCCGATTTACAGAGGAACAAATCATTCAGATACTTAAAGAAGGATATTGGAAAATTATAAAATAAAACTACGGATTTAAATATCTCTTGCAGGCTAAAGAAGATTTTTGTCCCGAATCCCAGGTAAACCACTGTATCTTTTAAGCATTTCATCATGAAGTTCAATAACCTATTCGATGGTTAAATATTCAATCATTTATCAGCTAATCTTCTAAGAACATCGTCGTTCTCTTTAATCACTTTACTCGATATTCTTTGAATTTATTTTCGTTCAAGTCGATATGTTCTTGCTTTTCTATATTTTCACAGAGAGATTCAATAACATATTGACGCATGCTCATTCCTTTTTTTGCTGCCAACATTTTGAGATAAGCATGTTGCTCAGTCGGAAAATCGATAGTGAGTCTAACAGTAGGCTTTTTTTGATGCTGCTGTCCTACAAATCTTCTCTTTTCCTTAATAAGACTTAGCAAAGATCACCCGTCTTGTACTTTTTTTACCTGTAAATGGGCATTCTCCCTCTTCTTGCTTATCTAATGGAATGCAACGGATGGTAACTCCTAGTTCTTTTTTTATTTTTTCTTCTATGTCGAGATCTTCTGAGAAATGGGTTAGAGCAAACCCTGCGTGGATCTCAGGACTTTTAGGGTTTTTGGGAGTAAAAAATGCATAGAAGTCTTCTTTCGTATCAATTTTACGAGTGTGGGCGTTTCTAAAATCTAGCGCTCTTTGTAGAAGTGTATCTTGAATGGAATCGAGAATATCTCTAATGGATGAGAGAAGGCTTTGTTTAGAAAATGTTTTTTTTTCTCGGTGAGGACAATCTCTACGGGATAAAGGCAAGAGGTCTTGTTCTATATCTCGTGGACCTACTTCAATCCGAATAGGAATTCCTTTTTTAATCCAAGACCAGAGTTTCTCTCCTCCTCTTAAGTCTCTTGTATCAATGATGACTTCTAAAGACCTACCTGCATAGGGTAAATTACGGAGCTCTTCTGCTAAAGTTTTACAGTAATTAAGCACTTCTTCTCTTTTTTCTTCTTTGTGTATAACGGGCAGCAAGACTATATGAGAGGAGGCCACCTTAGGAGGTAAAATCAATCCATCATCATCACTGTGAGTCATTACAAGAGCTCCAATTAACCTGGTGGTTACTCCCCAAGAAGTGGTCCAAGCCAATTGCGATTCTCCTTGTGGATCCTGAAAGAGAATCTGGGAAGCCTTGGCAAAGTTCTGTCCAAGAAAATGCGAGGTTCCCGCTTGCAGAGCTTTGCGATCTTGCATCATTGCTTCAATACAATAGGTGGAAACAGCACCTGGAAATCTCTCAGATGCAGTTTTCTCCCCTTTAATGACGGGAATAGCCAAAAAGTCATAGGCAAACTGCGTATATACATCGAGCATGAGTTTTGTTTCTTCTCGAGCTTCTTGTTCTGTAGCATGAGCGGTGTGTCCTTCTTGCCATAGAAATTCTGTTGTCCGTAGAAACATCCTTGTTCTCATTTCCCAACGAACTACATTTGCCCATTGATTAATCAGAAGAGGAAGATCGCGATAAGAAGTAATCCACTTGGAAAAAGCATCACCGATAATCGTTTCTGAGGTAGGGCGCACAACCAATGGCTCTTCTAATTCTCCTGCTGGGACTAATTTTCCTTCTTGATTTTTTTCTAAGCGATGATGGGTAACCACTGCGCATTCTTTAGCAAAACCTTCCACATGTTCTGCTTCTTTTTGCAAAAAGCTTAAAGGAATAAATAAAGGAAAGTAGGCATTCTGATGACCGGTTTTTTTTAGCATTGAGTCGAGCACTCTTTGCATATTTTCCCAAATCGCATAGCCCCAGGGTTTGATGACCATACAGCCCCTAACAGCGGAATGCTCTGCAAGGTCAGCTGCTTTTATGACTTCTTGATACCATTCTGCATAGTTTTCTTGGCGGGTAGGTTGGATTGCGGTGCGCTCTTTCATGATAAGCCTCTTTAACAATTTGCTTGTGAATATTTTAAGCAAACGCGGTTTAAATCGCAGGCTAAAAGTGTTTGAAGACGGATCTTTGCTGTTTCTATCTGCGATTTTGGAATAGATCCGTCCCCTAAGAGAGGAAATGTATGCACATACATAGCCTCAATAACTTCCCTAGAACGAATGATTTGAGTAAGATAGTTGCGATCAGGAAGCTGTAGACAAATACTCCCCTGATGTAGAAAACCATTTTTTGTTTTACGCTGAGCAGCTCCTGCTACTTTCTTATTTTTTAGCATCACATCATACTGGGTTGGCTTTGCCATACAAAAATGCTTACAATCCTTAAGCGAAGAATCCCCATCTTGAGGAGTAAGGTAAAAGGAAGTGCTATTTCCTAAAAAAGATTCAATAGAGGATAGAACAACTGCATTAATCAACGCGTAATTATTTAAAGTATTTACTGAATAAAGAGTAGAGCTAGCTGGTACTAAAATGCTAAAAGCAAAGTCCCAAATATGAAAAATCACCCCTCCTCCTGTTGGTCTTCTTGCTAAGTCAAGTGGTCCGATTTTACTTAAAAAAAGCAAGGCGGCAGGGTCTGCAAAATAGCCATAGGTCGCGCTAGGAGACTCCCATTCATAGAAATGCAGAACGGGTTTTAAAAAATCTTTAGCATTTTCTAAGAGCTGAGCATCAAAGCGCATATTTTCCTCGGCACTTTTTTGCCCAGTGTGTATAATTATACATTCGGTAGTTTCCATGGATTTCACTATATTTTTTTAAATTCTAAAGCTCAAGAATACCTAAAAAAGAAAAATTGTTCATTTAAAATAACCTATAAACACGAAGAAATCTCTTGATTAACTTTGTCTAATTTGTCAAAAAAAGGAAAAGACCCCTAGAATTATCGGTTTATAAGAGGATGGGATAAAAAAAGGTAATATATGTTTGATAAATTTACTAACCGTGCCAAGCAAGTCATTAAACTTGCAAAAAAAGAGGCCCAGCGCCTTAATCACAATTACCTTGGAACTGAACACATCCTACTCGGTTTGCTCAAACTCGGTCAAGGAATTGCGGTCAATGTACTTCGTAATTTTAATTTAGATTACGATACTGTGCGTGCTGAAGTAGAAAGGCTTGTTGGATTCGGACCAGAAATCCAGGTCTATGGAGACCCCGCATTAACGGGAAAGGTAAAAAAAGTATTTGAATATTCGAATGAAGAAGCCGCTAACCTCAATCACAATTATGTAGGAACAGAGCACCTATTACTAGCCCTTTTACGCCAACGCGATGGTGTTGCTGCACAAGTATTAGAAAATCTCAATGTGAACTTAAAAGATATTTACCGAGAAATCCTTAAAGAACTAGAAATCTTTAATTTACAGCTTCCTCCTTCTGGCATGAGTTCTTCAAATAACCCTAACTACTCTTCTGCAAGTAAAGGCCCAGAAAAAGGAATGGCTTCAGAAAAAATGCCTGCGCTAAAAGCCTACGGTCACGATCTAACCGAAGCTTGTCGCGAAGGAAAGCTCGATCCAGTAATCGGCAGAAAAGAAGAAGTAGAGCGCCTAATTTTAATTCTCTGTAGAAGACGTAAAAATAATCCTGTTTTAATCGGAGAAGCAGGGGTAGGAAAAACGGCAATAGTAGAAGGGTTAGCTCAAGCCATTGTTAAAGGTGAAGTGCCCGATCATTTGATTAAAAAACGCCTAATTTCCCTAGATCTTACTTTGATGATTGCTGGAACTAAATACCGTGGTCAGTTTGAAGAGCGTATCAAAGCGGTTATGGATGAGATTAAAAAGAATGGAAATGTCCTTCTCTTTATCGATGAGCTACATACGATTGTTGGGGCAGGAGCTGCTGAGGGAGCCATTGATGCATCCAATATTTTAAAACCTGCACTCTCCCGCGGGGAGATCCAGTGTATTGGTGCAACTACCATTGATGAATACCGCAAACACATTGAAAAAGACGCTGCTTTAGAAAGACGTTTTCAGAAAATCCTCGTTACGCCTCCCTCTGTTGAAGAGGCTGTTGCTATTTTAATGGGCTTAAAAGCTAAATATGAAGAGCATCACAAGTGCATTTACACAGATTCTTCGATTAAAGCCGCTGTCTATCTATCAGATCGCTATATTACAGGAAGATTCCTACCAGATAAAGCCATTGATTTGATCGATGAAGCAGGAGCTAAAGCTAGGATTGCGACTATGCCCCAGTCTCAAGAGATTACAAAATACGAAACAGAAATCGAAAAAGTCCTTGTAGCTAAAGAAACCGCCTTGGAAAAACAAGAGTATGAAGAAGCTGCAAAATTACGCGATAACGAACAGAGCTTGCGAGAACAGCTGAAACAGATCAGTGAAAGATGGAAAAATAACAAAGAAGAACACCAAGTAATTGTTGATGAAGAAGAAGTTGCAGAAATCGTAGCTAAGCAAACAAAAATCCCTCTGACAAGGTTAACAGAAGGAGAGACTACAAAAGTGCTTAAAATGGAAGAGATCCTGAAGAAAAACATTATCGGTCAAGATGATGCAGTAAGCATTGTTTGCAGAGCGATTCGCCGTAGCAGAGCCGATATTAAGGATCCCAATAGACCCATCGGTGCTTTTCTATTCTTAGGACCTACAGGAGTTGGGAAAACGCTATTAGCAAAACAACTCGCGATTCACATGTTTGGTGGTGAAGATGCCCTAATTCAAGTCGACATGTCTGAATACATGGAGAAATTTGCTATCAGTCGTATGACAGGTTCCCCTCCTGGCTATGTAGGTCATGAAGAAGGCGGTCAATTGACAGAGCAAGTAAGACAAAGACCTTATTGTGTGGTATTATTTGATGAGGTAGAAAAAGCACATCCAGATGTACTAAATATGCTTTTACAAATATTAGAAGAAGGACGCTTAACTGATTCATTTGGTCGCCGAATTGACTTCCGCAATACCATCATCATTATGACCTCCAATTTAGGAGCAGATCTTATTCGCAGATCTTCTGAAGTAGGTTTTGCAGCAGGTGAAGGCACCCCTGACTTTAAATCTATGGAAGAGACTATTAGACGCTCGGTTGCTAAAGGATTTAAACCAGAATTTATCAATCGCCTAGATGGAATGATCATCTTTAAACCTCTGGATAGAGCTCATCTCTTTAACGTCATTGAATTAGAGGTGAAAAAAGTGTTAGAGCGCCTAGCTAGAAAACAGATATCTTTCACCCTCGATGAAAAAGCAAAAGACTTTTTGGTAAACAAAGGCTTTGATCCTGCAATGGGAGCTAGACCCTTACGTCGTATCATCGAACAATACCTAGAGGACCCTCTAGCAGAACAACTTCTACTAAATCCAGGTAAAGGCGGATACTGGTCCATTTCAGCAGATGAGGATAAACTCTTACTCACTCCTCAAGAAGAGTGTTTAACCATAGCTGATAAACAAGCCCCTGCAGAAGGTGCTTAAAGAAAATCCCTTTAAGGAGGAGTTAAAACTCCTTCTTTTTGTTCTTATCGGCCAGATATCGGCCAAAAATCTTGAAAAATGGCCGTATTTAAGATAAAATTGGCCGTATTAAGCAAAATTAGGCCCTTTATGAGCTTTCGAACTAAAAAATTGGCCGTATTACATTATCTAAGCCAAGAAGCAGAATCTATCAGCTTACATGAATTACTTAAAAAGCTTGGAGACACTTATACTGAAAGAAGTGTAAGACGATGGCTTGCTGAAATGGTTAAAGAGGGCCTAGTCGAAAAGATCGGAGACAAACGTGGGACTAAATATAAAGCCATTCAGCATATTAGTCAGCCTGAGGACACCCTCAATAGTTGTTTTAGCCAAAAAAGCAAAAAAATATTAGAACAGATACAGCTCCCTATTTATAAAAGAATCCCAGTTATCTACATGGACGATTGGTTTGATACTTACCAACCAAATAGTAGTTTTTACATTCCATTAGAATTAAGATTGCATCTCTACGAAGAAGGAAAACGCTCTACCTTTTCAGCACCAGCTGGAACCTATGCACATCAAATTTTTAATCGTCTACTTATTGATCTTTCTTATAATTCTTCTAGGTTAGAAGGCAACACATATTCACTATTAGATACAAAGAAACTTATTCTTGAAGGAACAAGTCCTGAAGGAAAGCTTGATGAAGAAAAAATTATGATTCTCAACCATAAGGAGGCTATTCGCTATTTAGTGAATACAGCTCCGAGATTAAAGATAGATAAAGAGACTATTTGTACTTTGCATTATCTTCTCTCGGATGGATTGTTAGAAACTACTCGTCATGCAGGAAAAGTCAGAGATCATGGTGTCCGCATAGGGGGTTCCGTCTACATCCCTTTTGAAGATCCCAAACAACTAGAAATGCGCCTTGATCGTATCCTTAAAAAAGCTGCATTGATCGAGGATCCATATGAACAAAGTTTATTTTTGCTTATACATATCTCCTACCTACAAGCATTTGCAGATGTAAATAAACGCACTGCGCGCATTAGCGCTAATATCCCTCTCATTAAAAACAACCTTGTTCCTTTGTCTTTTAGCGATGTTGAAAGAAATGATTACACTTCAGCTATGATTGCAATCTATGAATTACAAGATATACACCCAATCCTTGATTTATATGTATTTTCATACATGAGAACTTGCACTATGTATGACGCAACAGTTAAAACGATGAATTATGATGATATACGAATATATTATCGGCAACAACGCCGTGATATTATCAGTCATATTATCACTCATAATCTAGTAGGAAAATTTCTAAATGAGCATATCTTTATTCAAACATCAAAATTAGTTAAAAAAGAAGATCAAGCTTCTTTTATCGAAGATGTTCTAGAGGATCTTAAAGAAATAAATGAGAGCCGTATTGTTGGTCTTGGTATTACAAAAGACCAATTAAAGCACTGGCTTAATTTAAACCAAGACAATAAAAAAAAAAGTATATAAAATCTTGAAAGATCTAATCTTTGTAGTTTAAGCACTGGTTTTTTTTGTTTTTTGCAGTATAATTGCTTCAAAAAAAAGTCACTTATATGAAAAAAACAGTTGTTGTTGGGATGTCTGGAGGAGTTGACTCTTCTGTTGCAGCCTTGTTGCTTAAACAACAAGGCTATCAAGTCATAGGCCTTTTCATGAAGAATTGGGAAGAAAAAGATGAAAAAGGCATTTGTCTCTCGGCTTCTGATTTTGAAGATGTCCAAAAGGTTTGTTCACAGATTGATATCCCCTGCTATACAGTAAATTTTGTTAAAGAATACCAAG
Source organism: Candidatus Rhabdochlamydia sp. T3358 (assembly GCF_901000775.1). Classification (GTDB taxonomy): domain Bacteria; phylum Chlamydiota; class Chlamydiia; order Chlamydiales; family Rhabdochlamydiaceae; genus Rhabdochlamydia. Next base: position 13,661 of record NZ_CAAJGQ010000023.1, on the reverse strand, counting down.
AGTCTGTCTTCTCTCATTTCCTTGCTGAATTAAAAAAAGGTTATACTCCTAATCCAGATATCCTCTGTAACCGCGAGATTAAATTTAAGGTTTTTCTTGATAAAGCATTAAGTCTTGGCGCTGATTATCTAGCAACCGGTCACTATTGCACTATCGAAAAAGAAAAGTCCTTTTATTTACACAAAGGTCAAGACCCTAATAAAGATCAGAGCTATTTTCTCTATACCCTCTCACAAAAAGTATTGGAAAAAGTTCTCTTCCCAATTGGACATCTAACCAAACAAGAAGTGCGCTCAATTGCATTATCCCACAATCTCTTCACAGCCAAAAAAAAAGATAGCGTAGGGATCTGTTTTATTGGCAAACGCAATTTCAAAAATTTTCTTCTTCCTTATCTTGGTTACCAAAAAGGTGCATTTGAGAATCTACAAGGACAAGTTTTGGGTTATCATGATGGTCTTGCTTACTACACAATTGGCCAACGCAAAGGATTAAAAATTGGAGGCGCTGGCGATGCTTGGTTTGTAGTGGCCAAAGATATAAAACGCAATGTCATCATTGTCGAGCAAGGCTTAGACCATCCTAGCCTTTATCAATCAGAGCTTATTGCAACGGATTTAAGCTGGATCGCGGATCCTCCTCAAACCCCTTACCCCTGCTCTGCTAAAATCCGTTACCGACAAAAAGACCAAGCTTGTGTCATTGAAAAAATCTCCGAGACAAAAGCCTTTGTACGCTTTTTAGAGCCCCAAAGAGCAATCACCCCTAGACAATCGATTGTGTTCTATATTGGCAATCGTTGCCTAGGCGGTGGGATGATTGAGCCAGAAGCTGTGTTTAGAGTTTGCAAATAGAGCGTCTTACATGTGAGAGCGCTTTATAACACTTATGCAAGCCCAGAAAAAATGCTGGACAATTAGAAACACCACTTATTTTTTGCTTGAATATTCTCTCTTTTAGAAAACAAGATGTTTCGTTAGAGCCTAGTTGCTTTAATAGGTAAAGGCTTCAAACAAGAAAGATTTTTTTTAACAGCTTCCAAAATAGCCTCTTTGCAAGCTTTTTTATCCCCATCATTAGAGAATAGTTTTTTTTCAAATTTCTTTGTCCTTTCCAAATAACTATTAATTGAATTGGTAAGAACAGCCCATTTAGCTTCTTGTTTTACTTTTTCAAAATCTACATCTGGGAAATTATAATCGCAAAGTGTCTGTAAGACAAAGAGCATTTTCTCTATTGTATTTTCATTCGAATTATCAATCCTTTTATAAGTTTCAAGCCCATTGAAAATTAACTGCGTCAGCTCTTTTGGAAAAGAATCTGTTAGAGTCTTTAATTGTTCATTTGTAAGAAAAGCTCTATATTTTTGTATATGCATAATCTCAATAAAGGCCTCCAATAAAACTTGATTAGAATGGATTTTATCGCATCTATTTTTTAATTTGGTAAATTCTGAATCTGAAAAATTGTTTTTATTTTTAATATAACTATGTATTTTTACCGCGTGATAAGTATCTCCTCCTAAAACTTTTACAATAAGCTCCTTGTTTTTAGAATGCTCTGTTTTGTGATGCGTAATATTAAGCTTTATTAAAAATTGATTCCATATCTCAAAGGTTTTCTGAGAAAGAGTTAATTTTGGCAAGCCCAAAAGAGGCACTTTTTCTAGATCTGATAGATTTTTATTGTCGTGACTAATAACAGCATGAATCAATGGTAACATAATTAAAAAAACCTGTATTAAATTATTTATTTTTATAACTAGTGTTATAACAATGAAAATATCATTTTCGTTATAAAAATCAATCCAGTTATCTTTTAATTAAATTAAACTGATTAATTTTAAAAATATAACACAATAAATGACTTTCTATATTAATTTCTAAATTTAAATATTTGGGTTTTGATTTAAAAAATAGATATTGCTATGATTTGCTCCATCAAAAATAACAAGGCTTTTCTATGCTCTCCTACATTAGTGATATCTTGTCATCGATAGATATAGTTACGCCACAGTATAAATCCCTAGTTTATACAGCTATTGGAGTAACAACCCTATCTGCAGTAGCTCTGCGCAGCTCTTGGGAATCGATTAAAATTATTGGTTTGACCGTATTAACTGGCACTGCTTATGGAATCATTAATGATATGATCGCTTGTCGAGATTGTATTGAATATTTCACTATCGGACACTTTTATGATGGTCTAAGCTTAACAAATCGCCCTATTCAAAGTTTAAACCCCAATCTTAATGCGATTGTCTGGGGCATGATAGCTACTTGGCCCGTTTGTCTAATTGCAGGCATTGCTTTATCTATAATAGCCCGAGTACCACTGCCAGGTGTTACATTAAAAATAAAAGCTAAACAGATCGCTCCCTATCTAGCTATAGCTGCTGCTTTAACACTAACTATTGCACATATGGGAAGTCGACAAGCACAAAAAGTTATGCAAGAAGCGCCTTATGTAAAATATATATGTGTTCCTTTAGATCTTCAAGCTGGCTGGGAAGCATGTAATATTAGAAATCTAACCGGTTACAAAGCTTTAGCCTTAGGTAGTATGGTTCTAGCAGTTGGCATTTTAGCTGTAAGAATCTTAAAACGCAGGAATATGGAGAGTAATTAATATGCATATTACTCCAGAACATAAATCTCTTTTCTATAAAGCTGCTACGACTACGGCTTTAGCTGCGGGATCTTTATACACCCCGTGGGAAGCAACAAAAACCATTGGTTCGACAACACTAATTGGAATTGGTTATGGAATTGTCAACGAGCTAATTTCTTCTTGGTGCTGTTCTGAACTTAATAAGAAATCCACTTTTTCTAACTTAAAACATAATTCAAAACATCTTCCTATTCAAGACCTGCATCCTAGCCTTAATGCAATAGTTAGAGGGATGTTTGACTATTGGCGTGTTTCTTCTATTGCTGGTATTACTTTAGCTTTAGCGGCTAGAGCTCCTCTTTTTAAAGTGAAAATACAAGCTGTACAAATTACTCCTTATTTAGTGATAGGATCTATTTTAGTAACACTTGTTGTACAAATTGGTAATCGCATTCTACGAAAATATGACAATATAATAGCTTGTAATATTCAGCACGCAGCAAGCTATGGCATCTTGGTAACCGGTAATATGCTTTTAACAGCAGCTATTTTAACCACAAGAATCGGATTAAAGCTTATTAAATAAGCTTTTTTCTAAAATGCATCTTTATTATTTGTGACAACTATTTTTAATAACATATAAATAAATTTATCATTAAAAATAATTGATTATTATTTTTTTTTTGTATATGTCTCGAATAAACTAAGGACATATACATGATATGGGCTTGGATTCTTGCCTTACTAGTTAGCGGCTGCGCGTATATTCCCGATTATGATCTAGCTCAAAAATCAGATCCGATCTGTCTGGATGATACCCTTTTTTCTATAGATAATACCTTATTTGAAGAGGGAGGTTGGCCTACTAGCAATTGGTGGGAGATGTTTGAAGATGAACAGCTTGGGAGCCTCATTTTACAGGGTTTTGCCTGTAGTCCTACTCTGCAAAAAGCACTAGCTAGACTAGAACAATCCTGCGAACTGGCTCTGCAAAAACGCGCTAAATTGTTTCCTGAAATAGATCTGAACTACCAAGAGCAATGGCAGCACTTCAGTAAGAATGGTTTTATACGTGCTATTATTCCTAATGAAAAACTGGTTCCTGCTGGCGATAACCAAATTGATTTAACCGCTAACTTTTCTTGGGAAATTGATTTTTTTGGTAAGAATAAAAATCTATTTGCAGCTGCATTAGATCTTAGCTGTGCGCAAGCTGCGGAAGCTGCTCAAGCTAAGATGCTCTTGAGCGTTGCGATTGCTCAAACCTATTTTACTATACAAACCCTCATCAAACAAAGGGAAATCTTAAGAGAAAGAGTTGCTATCGCGCAAGAGTTTGCTCTACTGCAATTGCAAAGAGAAATGGTAGGTATAGATCTAATCTCTACTGTATGGGATGCGGAACAAAACCTGAAGCTATTGCAAGAAGATTTGATAACGATCGATAAGGATTTAATGATTGCCAAGCATGCTTTAAATGTGCTCATTGGTGTAGGACCAGATGAGGAATTACTAGAGCTAAAGCCTTCTGCAAATTTTCAGAGTGTGTTTTCTCTGCCTTATAACCTCGCCATTGATCTACTTGCTCGTCGTCCAGATGTAGTAGCTAGCGGATGGAGAGTAGAGGCTGCGGGAAAACAAATCGGTGCAGCAAAAGCTGATTTTTATCCTAGAGTAAATCTGATGGCATTCGCAGGCCTTGAGAGTTTACACTTCAACAATTTATTTAATTTAAGCAGCAAGATGGGCGGATTAGAGCCTGCTATCTACTTACCTATTTTTACAGCAGGTAGGCTTAAAGCCAGTTTAAGAGAAAAAGCGGCGGCTTTCAATGAAGCTGTCTATGATTACAATAATTTACTTCTGCATGCAGCAGTGGAAGTAGCCAATCAGATTATCTCTCTAAAAGCGACAAAAGAGAATTTATGCAAACAAAAAAGTGTTGTAGAGCTAGCAAATAAGCATTATCAGCTTTTTCAGTGGCGTAGTGAAATAGGTATCGATAATGAACTAACCGTCCTACAACAAGAGGATAAACTTCTTGTTCAAGCTTATCAATTAGCTAATTTACAACAAAGCCACCTGCTAAGCGTTGTAAATTTAGTGAAAGCTTTGGGTGGAGGATATAGAGACTATGAGTGATCCTAAACAAATAACCTATAAATCTACAAATCGCAAACGTAACCGCACTCTTTTTTTAGTATTGATGATTGCTGCCCTTTTAGGTTGTGTTTGGTTTATGTATTGGTATTTTCATGGACGTTTTTATATTTATACCAATGATGCCTATGTAGGAGGGAACATTGTAGTAGTTACCCCTAGAATCTCAGGTACTGTAGTTTCTATTTCTGCTGATGATACCGATTATGTAGAACAGGGGAGAATTCTTATTGAACTAGATAGAACAGATGCACTCATTGCTTTAGAAAAAACTATAGCCAATTTAGGACAAAGTGTACGCCAAGTAACAGCTCTTTTAGAAACAACTAAACAAATAAAAGCATTGATTGGCGTAAAAAAAGCGCTATTTATCCAGGCTTCTCAAGACTATGAAAGAAGAGAGTGCCTTATAGATGCCCTAGCGGTTTCCTTAGAGGATTTTGAACACTCAATTGCTGCTGTAAATAGTTCTTTTGCCGATTTAGTTTCTACAGAACACTACTATCTCTCCCTTGTTGCTCAAGTAGCAAACACCACTATTGAAGAGCACCCTCTTGTAGAAGAAGCCAAACAGTTGCTTAGACAAGCTTTTTTAACGTTGCAAAGATGCACTTTATTTTCTCCTGTAGAAGGCCTTGTAGCAAGACGCAACATTCAAGTAGGAGAACAAATCAATCCTGCTCAACCCTTAATGGCAATTGTTCCGCTCAATCAAATTTGGGTAGATGCGAATTATAAAGAAACACAATTAAGAAACGTACGCATTGGGCAGCCAGCTAAAGTGCATTGTGATCTATATGGAAGAGATGTGGATTTCGAAGGAATAGTTGGTGGTATTGCAGGAGGAACAGGCAGTGTGTTTTCCCTACTGCCTCCTCAAAATGCTACCGGCAACTGGATAAAAATCGTACAGCGTTTACCAGTTCGCATCTATTTAAATCCTGAGCAGATTAAAAAATATCCTTTGCGTTTAGGGCTGTCTATGGAAACAACAGTTAACATCCATCAAGAGAATCTACCTGTAGTTCCTACTAAAAAACCTGCTTTACCTATTTACTCTACGGATATCTTTTACGCTCAGCAAAAAGGAGTTGAAGAGCTGATTGCAGAAGTGATAGAACAAAATATTCCTCAGAGAGTTTTAGAAGATCTCAATGAGGAATAGATGGAGCCATTAAGCAAAACACAACAGCTATTTGCTACTCTTACACTCTCTTTAGCCAGTTTAATGATGGTATTAGATTATTCTATTGCAAATGTAAGCTTAGCTTATATTGCTGGTGATCTTGCTATCAGTACAGATGAAGGAATTTATGTAATTACTTCTTTTGCTGTGGGAAATTCTATTGCCCTACCGATTACTAATTGGCTTTCTAAAAGACTTGGCAATGTCAAATTAATGATCTTATCTCTTTTATTATTTGTTCTATTTTCTGCAGGATGTGGTCTTGCGCATAAAGCAATTGAACTGATCATTTTCCGCTTTCTACAAGGTTTTGTAGCAGGTCCTTTGATTCCTCTTAGTCAAATATTACTTTTGAGTATTCATCCTCCCCACAAAAAGCAAATGGCCCTTGCTTTATGGGGAACAGTTATCATTGTGGGTCCGATTATTGGGCCTATTGTTGGAGGGTGGATTACTTATAATTATTCATGGCCTTGGATTTTTTATATTAATATTCCGATTGGTCTTTTTAGCGCATGTGTCATTTGGATGGTTTTGCGCAAAAGAGAGAGCAAAATAGAAAAGCTAGCTTTAGACTGGGTAGGTTTACTTTTACTAGCAATAGGTGTGATTTGTTTGCAAATTTTGATTGATAAAGGAGAAGAGTGGGATTGGTTTGGTTCTCATCTTGTACGAGGACTAGCTATTTCAGCATTTCTTTCTTTCATTCTACTTGGCATATGGAGCTTTTTTCATAAATCTCCCCTAATTGATCTTACATTATTTAAAATTCGTTCCTATACCATTTCGATTATAGCACTGTTTCTTGCTTTTTCTAGCTATTTTGGATCTGTGGTTTTAATCCCTTTATGGCTACAACAAAATATGGGCTATACAGCAGAATGGGCAGGTTTTGCTTTAGCTCCTGTTGGTTTAGCTCCTGTTTTATTTTCTAGGTGGATTCCTAAACTTTTAGAAAAGTTCGGCACTCTTGTCTTATTTTCTATCTCTTTTTCCTTTTTTGCATTCTCTTGTTTTTTTACTAGTAATTTCAATACAGATATCTCTATTAATATGGTCTATCTTACACGTTTTATTTTTGGCTTTGGGGTTTTGTTTTTTACGGTTCCTTTATTTAGCCTCAGTTTACAAGATATCCCACCCGATAAATTAAACAGCTCTTCTGGTTTCTTTAACTTTGTGCGAGCAATGGTAAGCGGTATTGGTACGTCTGTTTTTACTACTCTTTGGATTCGAAGAAGCGCCTATCATCACTCAATTCTAGTGGAGTCTATTACGCCTTTTTCTAAGGAAACGAATCAGTTTTTAACCGATCTTTCAAAGATCAGATTAGATGGAACTCAGAAACTAGAGTTTTTAAATGAGACCATTAATACACAGGCTGCAGTTCTTGGCTTAAACGACTGCTTTTTTCTAATGGGATGGATTTTTTTAAGTTTAATTCTCTTAGTATTCTTAGGAAGAGGTCGAAAGTCCTCACCAATTATGGCAAGGACTGGTCATGAATAACCTTATTTCTTAACCGGCTGACGGATTTTACTATTTTTTATGCCATAGGTAAAATAAATGATACATCCTATTACCATCCAAATAAACATTTGCCACCAGCTAACAGCTGGAAAAGCTAGCATCTGAATAATACAACATAAAGTACCCGCTAGAGGAATCCATGGTACAAAAGGAGTTTTAAAGGGACGATGCAATAAAGGTTGTTTATAACGCAGAATCAAAATACCAAAACAAACAATAGCAAAGGCTAAAAGAGCTCCCATTGAAGTCAACTGCCCTAAAATACCAACTGGGAAAATCCCTGCTAATACCATAGCAGCAAGAGTAACTACAATAGAGGTAAAAAACGGTGTATGGAATCTTTTACTAATCTGGCTAAAAGATTTAGGCAACAAGCCATCATTTGCCATTGTATAAAAAATACGGGATTGCCCTAAGATCATAACCAGCACAACAGAAGTTAAACCCGCTAAAATAGCAAATTTAAGAACTAAACGTAGCCAAATAAACTTCGGACCTAAAGCATTCACAGCTACTGCAATCGGATCTGGTACATCTAGCATGGTGTAAGGCACGATGCCAAGTAGAATAATCCCAATAACAATATATGCAAGAGTGGATATACCCAGCGATCCTAACATTCCTATTGGTAGATCTTTTTGTGGATTGCGTGCTTCCTGTGCTAGAGTAGACAAGGCATCAAAACCGATAAAAGCAAAGAAGACAACCCCGGCTCCACGTAAAACACCACTAAATCCATATGCTCCGAATTCCCCTGTATTTTCAGGAATAAACGGTATTAAATGATCTAAATTGATAAAAGCAACCCCACAGCCAATAAACAATAAGATCACTCCCATTTTGATAATTACCATTAAGTTATTGAAACCAGCAGCCGCTTTTATCCCGACGGAAACCAAAGTACCCATGACAGCAACAATGAACATAGCGGGAAGATTCATGACAGCACCTGTTGTTTCCCATCCTATTCCCATTTCATAATTCAATGGGGAACTGGCTAAAAAAGAAGGTAATTGTATTCCAAAATCCTGCAGCAAGCTCACAAAATATCCAGACCATCCCACAGAAACGGTTGCCGCAGAAAATAAATATTCCATTGTTAAGCCCCAACCAATGATCCAGGCCGTTAATTCACCCATGGTAACATACGCATAGGTATAAGCACTTCCTGCAATGGGAATTAAAGAAGCAAACTCTGCATAGCAAAGAGCTGCAAAAATGCAAATCATCGCTGCTAAAACAAAGGAAATAAGAATTCCAGGACCTGCGTACTGAGCTGCTGCTTGTCCTGTTAATACAAAAATTCCAGCTCCTATAATCGCTCCTACCCCCATTGCTGTTAAATTAACCGGTCCTAAAGAGCGCGTAAGACCACGACTGGATTGTGAGGCTTGGCTTAATAAATCTTTTAAAGATTTTTTGATAAATAACTGCTTAGACATAAAATGAAGATGGCCATTTTTATTTTTTAGTGGTTTGCAAAGTTCAAGATACCCTAGCAAGGGTAAGATAAGTTTGTTTTTATGAATAGAAAAATAAAAATAACCTATCCCGTAGAGCGGATCTGTCCTTCCCAATTTCGAACAAAGTCTAACAGAGTAATTTTGTCAGAACGGTCCAGTAATAATTGAAATGCCTCTTTGTGACTGCTTAAATGCGCTAGTTTTGCTAGAAGTTGAAGATGTGCTTTATCACTTCCAGCAAATAAGAAAAATAGCGTGTGTACTGGTTTAGAATCTAAAGCCCCGTATTCCAATGGGGATTCAGGATACACAACAAACACCATATCAAATGATCCTTTCGCCATTGCTTCTCTTGTATGCGGAACCGCAAGACCATTTCCTAAAGCTGTTGGACTTAAGTCTTCGCGATCGGTTAAGAGCTCTGCTAATATCTCGGCATCCACATTGAGTTTGGGGGCTACAATTTTAGTTACAGCAGAAATGATATCTTCTTTCTTATTTCCTTTGATATTAGATAAAATATCCCCTTGGTGAAGGGCGCGATATAAGCAAAACTGTACCATTCCTCCACTGACTGGATTCTCTATTTGTACTTGCTGTTTTTGGTCCGTTAGAGGATAGATTTGTTGATCACAAGAAGCGGTTTCTTGAAGCTGTTTTAAATCAAACTGTAACATCCAGTTTTCAATTTCGATTAAGCCAAATCGGTGTTCTCCATTAATACAATAAGAAGGGATTTTGTTATGAAGCAATAGTCTATGAATAGCAGCTTCTGAAATATTGAACAACTTAGCAACATCTTTAATTGTAAGATCCATGGTTTTTCCTCTTAGTTTAACATCCGTTAAACATTTCGATTACTTCTTTAGCGCAGTGGCATTTAAGCAATTTTTTACGCCTTTCCTTATTTTTAACCGCCATTGTCAAATGAGACAAAATGCGCAAATATTCTGTTTGTCGGTTATCTGGGCCTCCAATCATAAAAATGAGTTGGACCGCTAAACCATCAAGAGCATTCCACTCTAAGCCTTGCTGCACCTGAATTCCAATTGCAATAAAAAAATCTTTATAACTGTGCAATTTCGCATGAGGAACTGCAACCCCAAGACCAATTGCAGTAGGAACAATCTTTTCTCTTTCTAAAATTGCCTGATAAAATCGTTTGGCATCTTGAAGTTTTTTTTTCTCTTCTAGTAGACTCACTAAACGATTTAGGGCATCATCACGATTGTCAGCTTGCATAAACAAAACGAGATCTTCATCCAAATAATCAGAAATTGCCAAGGTACTATCTCGTTTAAAAAGCTTTCTTAAATCGCTAAATCCTGATGAGATTTGATGATTAATGCGTGCCAGTATGGCCAAACCCACCCTCTCCTCTTTTAGTTATGGCTAAATCGCTTTTTCTAGTAAATACAGCTTGCATAACAGGTGCAAAAACCATTTGTGCAATCCGCATACCAGGAGTAATTATAAAGTCTGACTTGCCATGATTTATTAGAATAATCTTAATTTCTCCTCGATAATCAGAGTCAATTGTACCAGGAGAATTTAGCACTGTAATTTGCTGTTTTAATGCAAGCCCGCTTCGAGGGCGAATTTGCACTTCATAACCGTTTGGAATTTCCAAATAGACCCCTGTAGGAATAAGAATAGAGGCTCCAGGCTTCAATACTAATTCTTCTGTTATATGCGCTTTTACATCTGCTCCTGCCGCTTGCTGAGAAGCATACTCTGGAATACACTTTTCTTCTTCTAAATCAATTCCTACTTCCAATCTCTCAGACATGTATTTTCCTTTAAATTTAACGTTTTAGCTCTTGCCTTGCAATAGCACTTAGTTCTAACAGATCTTGTAGTTTTTGAGGGATTTTTTTTAAAGGCTTTTCTAACAAAGGAGGCTTTGATTTTTTTTGATGTGTTAAAAACATTAAGAGATCGCTTAAAGTTTGTTTTAACTGATGACGGGGCACAATGCAATCAATCATTCCTTTTTCTAAAAGAAACTCTGAGCATTGTGCATTGGGAGGAAGTTTTTTTCTCATGGTTTGTTCTACTACTCGAGGGCCTGCAAAACCAATCAAAGCATCTGGTTCTGCAATAATCATATCTCCCAAGGAAGCAAAGGAAGCTGTAATGCCGCCTAATGTAGGGTTTGTCATTATAGAAATAAAAGGAAGCCCCTCTTCGTGCAGCTTTGCTAAAGCAGCAGATGTCTTTGCCATTTGCATCAAAGAAAGTGCTGATTCTTGCATTCTAGCTCCTCCAGAAGCAGAGACAATGACTACCGGCAGTTCATGATTTAAAGCATATTCAATCAATAAGGTAAGTCTCTCTCCTACTACTGATCCCATAGATCCTACCATAAACGTAAAATCAAGCACGCCTAAAGCAATTTGTGTTTCGCATATCGTCGCCTTTCCTACAATCACCGCTTCATCACGACAAGAGGTCTTTGTTGCCTTCAAAAGTCTATTTACATAAGATTCCGTATCTGTGAAATTCAAAGGATCCATTGGCTTGAGGTTTGTAAAAAGCTCTTCAAAACTGTTCTGATCAGATAAAAGCTTAATCCTTTGAGATCCCGATAAACGATAATGATAATTGCACTTCGGACAACAAGCGAGATTCTCTTGTAGTTCATTGGCATGGATGATTTCATGACAGCGTGTGCATTTAATCCACCCACTATAACCATCTTTTTTAATCGTTTGAACTTTAATCTTTGGTTTATTCTTTGAAAAAAGACCCATAAATAAAACCATTTAATTTGTAAATAGAAAGTAATTATATATTTAAAGCTATTCTTTAAGCAACAACCAAAATTAAAAAACTTCTATTTAAATTTATTTTTTTACAGAAAGAAACCGCTCTTCTACATTTTCCCAGTTGACAATTTTCCAAATATTTTTTACGTATTCAGCCCTAACATTCTTATAATCTATATAATAAGCATGCTCCCAAACATCAATTCCCAGTAAAGGCACGTACTTCTTTATACAAAGAGGATCTTGGTTAGCACACGTAGTAATTATCATTTTTTTTTCTACCCGATTGTAGCCCAGCCAACCCCAGCCAGAGCCTTGGATACCAACAGTTATAGAGCTAAGTTGTTCTATTAAGTGCTCTAATGAACCAAATTGTTCTATAATAGCCTTTAGAAGCTCCCCTTTGGGCTTTCCCCCTCCCCCTTTACCTATAGGAGCTAAATTGGTCCAAAAAATACTATGATTGAGATGGCCACCACCATTAAATTTGATAGCCTGCTGCAATTCAATCATCGTGGATAAATCCTTCTTTTTTTCCGCTTCTACATATTTTTCTAAAGCAGTATTTAAATTGGCTACATATCCAGCGTGGTGCTTAGAATAATGCAATTTCATAATCTCTGCAGAAATGACCGGTTCTAAAGCAGAAAAATCATAAGGAAGGTCAGGTAGTGTGTAAGGTGCAGACATGAAAATAAACTCCGCTATTTTTTAAGATAAATGATGTGATTCTGAATATAAACCGCTTACTAATATTTTGCAAAAGTCTACGGATAAAACATACAAAGTTTCTATAAATAGGGGTAAAAACCTCTTGTCCTTTTAATTTTATTTGAGATTAAGATGCCCTTAGCAACAATGAGTCACAAGAGCTAGCTTTACCAAAAGGGATCGAAAAGGTCGGGGATATTTTCCCACCAAATTTTTTCTGCTGTGATTTTGATAGCGGAGAATTCATTAACATCTGGTTTAGGGAGAAAATTTACCCACATTATTTGTAACTCCACCATTTGTTTGTCTAAGATGAAATCAAAGATACTTCCTGTATCATAAGGCATTTGCAATGTTCCGAAATAAGGGACCTCATTAATTGATATAGTTTTAATATTTTCTAAATGCAGCTTTCCTTTAATGCGATCATGTTCTGACAACTTTGATATTGCAACCATTTTTTAGACACTTAGAACATAAATTTTTCTATCTTCATTCGTATCGTCTCCGCGAGCTATGCAGGGCTCGCTTGCGATATCTTCATTAAAACTTTTCTTTTTATATCACTCTCTCAGCTGTACAATTCCATGCAGCCTCAAAATCTATAGGCGACACATATCCTAAAGTCGAATGCAATCTTTTGCGGTTATAAAAAATCTCTACATATTCAAAAATACTGGTTTTGGCTTCTTCTCTAATTCTATAGTTGCTGAGGTGAACCTCTTCTGTTTTTAAGGTGTGAAAAAAACTTTCTGCAACTGCATTGTCGTAACAGCGCCCTTTTGCACTCATACTTAATGTTATCCCATGTCGATTAGCCAATTCTTTAAATTCATTACTCGTGTATTGAGTTCCTCTATCTGAGTGAAACATCAAGTCTTTATTTGTTTTGCGATTGTACAGAGCTTGCTTTAACGCTTTTGTGACTAGCTCTGTCTCTAGCCTATCACTCATGCTAAGGCCTACTACTTTCCTAGAAAAAAGATCCATTACCACCGCTATATATAACCAACCTTCTTGAGTAGATACATATGTTATATCGCTTACCCATACTTTATTAGGAGATCCTACTATAAAATTTTGATCCAAATGGTTAGGAGCTATCATTATCTCTTTTTTGCTTGCCCTTGTAGTCACCTTCCATTTTTTTCTCATCTTAGCCTGTATTTTCTCTTGCTTCATTAATTTAGCAACTCTTTTTCTAGAACAGGAAATGCCCTGCTTTTGAAGCTT
>NZ_CAAJGQ010000022.1 GCF_901000775.1 Candidatus Rhabdochlamydia sp. T3358 | reverse complement strand
AACCGCAAAAGATTGCATTCGACTTTAGGATATGTGTCGCCTATAGATTTTGAGGCTGCATGGAATTGTACAGCTGAGAGAGTGATATAAAAAGAAAAGTTTTAATGAAGATATCGCAAGCGAGCCCTGCATAGCTCGCGGAGACGATACGAATGAAGATAGAAAAATTTATGTTCTAAGTGTCTAAAAAATGGTTGCAATATCAGGATGGGCTATCGGCTACCATACCAGACATGCCTGCAAACCACAATAAAAAGGGGAACAATAAACTATAGATAATTGTCGCATTTTGAGCGTATCCTTTCATTTTCTTTTGATCTTCAGTTTGTAACACAGTTTTTGACATTCTTTTTCCCTACAAAATTTTTATTCGGAAGAAATTGCTTGCGAAGCTTGCTCGTAAGTCTCCTCATAAATCGCTTGGCAAGAATTTAAACGAGTGTAATACTTAAGCGTGCCATTAAGAGAAGTAATACAATCTATTTTTTCTGGTGGAAGCTCAGACCTGTCTGGGTTATAAACGAAAATTCTTATTTCAACGTTTTTGGCATTAAAGGGATATTCATGAAGATAAGATCTTATTTCTTTATTACTATTGATTGCTAATAGATATTCATTGATGACATGGACAATAAGCTCTCGACCTGTTTTGAGATCAACCTCTTGATAATAATCAAAGCTCATAGCCATCATCTGTATGTCATCCATCATTTGTCCTCCTGTTCCTGCAAGGCACAAATTCTTTTGAGCTTTTAATTCCTTTGCAGTTTTTTCCGTAATTTCATGAGCTAGTTTTACATAACGGGGAGACTGATAGCCAAAAGAAGAACACCCAAAAAGAAAAGAGAACATAAATAAGATCACTCCAATGCTAAAAAATAATTTCATTTCTTACCTCCATAGTTTTCAATATAATCGTTAATATGACGTCTTATCTTCGGTGCAAAAGTCGGACTTAAAAACTCATGATCCCAAAAATTGGCGTTAGGATGAGGCTCTAGCACTTGCAACTGATTTCCATATTTTATCTTCCCTACCACGTCAAGACGAGTAACAATATCCCGCCTACTCATGTGGTTATAAGACCTAAAGCATAGTTCTTCTGGAATAATGGCAGCGGGGGCAAGAGCTAGGCTAATGATTCTTTGCTGGACTGATTTTGGCGAGGTCAAAAGGGCATTGTAAACCTGAAGGGCTCCTCCGCTGTGGCTAATCTGTAGAAATTTTTCATCAGGTCCGTGTGTGGCAATAAAATGATCCCATTGATTTTTTAATAATTGAACGGGTGGGGTATGCATTCTCATATGTCCTAGTCCGCATTCTAGGACATCGATCACTGTTGATACCCACTGAATACTATCCCAGTTGGTTGCATTATAAATCCCATAAACTTTTGCTCCGCCTGCATATTGGCTCAATTGCTGTGCACTTGCTATAGATTGAGTTTGTTGATTGTTGATCCCATTGATGAATCCTATTGCACCACAAGATAAATCAAAAGAACCAACCTGGAAAGAGCCTGAACGCGTCAAATCGTGATTTGCAAGATAGGCAGGAATAGCGTTAAAGCCTTGAATGGCCTGGTTTAATCCGTTGAAAGGCTGCAAAGCACCGATCACAACAGGTTTGACTGATTGATACACAGGAGATGCAAATCGACCCTCTGGATCAAAGTAATTAACTGGATCCCCATTAGCGTAAGCATATAGATCTAGGCACATCGGGTAAGACACCGGATCTTGACTTAAGAATTGACCGTTTCTAGAATCATAGTATCTATCCCCCATCCAGATGAAACCTGTTGGATCTTGGGCCTTACTATGCCAATTCAAAGACTGGGCATAGGAAATCAGATCTGAAGAAACAGAAGGATGTATCTCAAGAGGTCCATAGAAGGAAGGAGACTTTTCTCTATAGAGGGTTCCTTGGTGAGAAACAACTCCTGTCAGCTGCCTCAATGCATTGTGCATTAGGGTAACCGATGCTCCTGTTTCATCACTGATCGCATCGCAAGCATCTGGCCCATAAATTTTCCAGAAGGTTTTCCCTCCGATTTGTATCCCGATCTCTTGGAATTCTTCCTCAGGATCGTAGAGAGAGTTGGTGATTAAAGCTTGCTCTCCTGATTTTGTGTATCGCGTTTGAAATCTTCTGCCAAAAGCATCATAAGAAGCCTCCCATGAATAAGAAGGATCAGTAATTTTGACTAACCTGCCCCACGGATCCCAGGATAACTGTTTTTGTCCATGAGTAATAACCTCACCCATTGGATTGTAACCAGTTGAAAGAGGTATCTTTTCGAATACTGAAGTAAGAATTCTGCCAAAGTCATCTAAGCTGTTTTGAGGAACATACCACCCAGGAGCGACTGTTCGAACGCCGGTGCCTGCAGAATCAAAGTCAAAGTCATATTTTTCAGATCCTGTCGATCTTAAATATCCTCGTTCATTGTAAGAGAAACTTTGTTCTTTTCCCGGAGCTATGTAGGTGTAGATTTTTCCTGAAGGATACCAATGAAGCTGTTCTTGATAGGATCCTTCGGGTAAACGTGTCAGAACGGTCTCCGGTAGTCCAGATGTGTTATAATTGATTGTGGTAGAGCTCAGGCTACCATTTTTGCTTTTCAGAGATCCGCTGAGTTCATATGAATAGGACACCCCTACATGCTGAGTTGCAACCTGTACAACTTGGTTGTTTTGATAGATGAAATCACGGACATGGTTTCCAATCTGCAAAGAACGGCTATTAGCAGTCCATTTTTGCTTGGTCTGCTGAATCAATTGAGAATTCAAATAGACCGACTCAAGAGCCAGGTTACCATCCGCATCATAAGAGCGTTCTACGAGCGAATTTTCGCTTTGCGATCCATATACCCAGTTAGATAGCCATGAAGAAGTTATGTCCGTAGTTTGGTTGACTGTTGCAAGAAACCCTCTTGGCTCATATGTATAGATAAGCTTACCACCTTCAACGCTATCTTGGAAGATCCTTCCATGCGAATCGTAAAGATACATGTGAGCCCGTTGCATAGGGTCTGTAGCTTCCTTAAGATAACCACCTTCATAAGAGAAAGTCCATCGCTCAGAAGAACCTCTTGAAGAGACTAACTCTTCCCATCTCTTTCTATGCATTGAATCATAGGAAGCTTTCCAGACATTGCCGTTAGGTAGATGGTACTCGGCTAGGTTAGAGTCTAGATCATAAACAAATTCAACAGCACTTCGATCAGGGAGTTCTCGCCTTTCTAAACGTCCTAATCCATCGAACTCTTGACGAGTTACCCTGCCATCCCCATCAATTGAGGTGATGCAATTGCCACAAACGTCATATTCATAACTAACAGTAATCTCTCCTTTTTCAACCTTTACAGGAAGCCCGAGAGCATTTCTCCAGATAATCGTTCCTTCCTCTCCTTCAATGACTTCTTCCTTATCGTTTTCAGGATCAAAATGGAACTCTGAAACAGCGATGAGAGCACCTCTAGAATCATTGACCTCTGACTTAATAGCCTTTCCACCAGCGTACTGAGTTGTGGTAGTCTCCCCGCTCGGAAGACGGCAGACGACAACGTCATCGTGATAATTCCAACCTGTATGCTTACCACTAGGGCTTATCTCGGTCTTAGGACGATTAAGGCCATCATAAGTTTTTTCTGAGGTATAGCCCGCTGCATCAGTAAACTTGATAAGATTGCCTCTTAGGTCAAATTCGCTGATTTCAGAAATTTTCGTTGTCAGATGAGTTCTTATTACTCGGTGATGAGCATCGTCGTATTTGATTTCCCAGGCGACATCATTCTTTGTTTCTAGAACTGGCTGTCCCAAGAAATCATAAACGATCGTATTCTTGGTCCCATCAGGGTAAATCTCCTCTTTGAGAAGACCATTGGTTGTGTAATGGCGTGTGACATGTCCCCCAGCTGGAGATGTAATGGTTTCAACGAGACCTCCAGCTTCATAGGAGAAAAAAGTTGTATGCCCTTCCTTGGTTTCCTCCTTAATCCGCCCTAAAGGATCGTAGTCTCTGTAAGTAATATAGCCCCTAGGGTCTGTTTCTTCGATGAGATACCCACAGGGGTTATACTCATAAAGAGTATAGGCAATCGAACGACTCGGGGTGAGCGACTGCCTTTTAGCTTTAACAAGCCCTGAAGCGTGATAATCAAAATAGACGATATTCTCAGAATTAGCCGTCTGTTTCCAGATAGGGGCGTTGTTCAGATCATATCCGATATAGGTTGCAGAAAGAAGTTTTCCAGAAGGAGAGAATATTTTTGACTCAGTCTGATTTCCCATGAGGTCATAGTCGCCCTCACGAGTTCCATCAACAGAAACGACCTCTATGCACTGTCCTTGATGATTATAGGCATAAGTGGTGACAACATCGGGGTCTTCTGTCCCCGTTACTTGGATTTTTTCTCTAGGGAATCCTCGATCATTATAATGCCAAATAATGACCACCCCAGAACGGTCTTCTTTTTCCAACTGTCCTAAAGAATTGTAGTCAAAATCAAGGTAGGAAGTCAGAGTATTTCCGCTATATTTCTCGATTCTTTTGGGTAAATGAGGGAAGGTAGGATCGTAAGTCGTAAGTGTTCTTTGTCCATAGACTTCTTCTTCAATACAGAGATTGCGCTCATTATAGACGAGTTTTTTCTTAATCTCTGAGTCCCCGTTTCCCGTGAGATCTTCACCTTTTAGCGTGATAAGTTCAAGATTTCCGCGATTGTCGTAGAGATAAGAGGTTGTGAGCCCTCGTTTACCCGTTGTTGACTTTAGGCTTCGGATAGCTCCGCCCTTTTGATTCCATTCAACGACTTGCTCTGTTTCGGGATCGAACCATGATTCTTTGTCTATGAACCAAGCTTGAAGAGTAGTAAATCCTAAAGGATCAGTTATTTTATAAATCTGCTTGTCATGAATTTGATAGGTTGTTTTTTCTCCTTTCGCGTCTGTGACGATCGTTTTCCCATTAGCATATTCGAATGTGGCGGTTCGGACCATTTGTTGTCTATAACCCATGGGAGATCTTTGTTCTTTGATCTTCCCCTCATCGTTATAGACGTTTTCTAGGACCTTTCCGTGAGGTTTTATCTCTCGAATGACCCGATGGTTCCGGTCATATGTATAACTGATTTCAGCTGTATTAGGGAGGGTGACTTTAACGAGATCTCCTTGTGAATCATAATCATAGGAGATACGTCTGCCATCTTTGGCATAGATTTCAGAGATATTGCCTTCATGATTGTAGTGGACACCGCAGAAATCCCCATTAGAACTTTCGATACGAGATAAGCGATCATCTTTATAAGAGAAAGAAAGGCTATTCCCCCTAACATCTACCCATTGTTGCAGAAGGCCATCTTTGTAGGATCGCTTTGATCCATCCCCTCCATATAAAACATCATTTTTGATATAGGAATGGAAAGGGCTAGCTGAGCTGCCTATCCCCTGCTGATTAAAATTGGAGAGCTCTGGGTTTTCTTCTGGAAAAACTTCCCATCGATCGGTTTGTCGATTGTAGCTATAAACGATCACAGTTCCATCTAATTCAGCAGCAAAGCGCTTACCATCTTGATCCATAAGGAATGGATTTAAGCTGAGCTTCCATCCGCAACCAAGGTCTCCAATAAGGGGGTTTTGGCTGTTATAGTTACGGCGAATCGTTAGAGGGAAAGGCCCTGGAAGAATCAGATCGATTTCATCAATATAGAACGCCCCTGACACAATATCAACTGGATCTGCCACATAGTTCCACCCATCTTTAAAGCTTGCTCTTACATCAGAAATCCAGTCTCTCTTCCCTGGTGTAGATTTTTCAATGACGGGAAGGGTAGAAGTTGGCCTGTCTGAAAAATTAGACTGAACAGGGACTTGGAGTGCATAGCCATTTGTGTAGCTATTGGCAGTAGGTACGAGATCCCAATTTCTAATCGCCCAAGGGGTAAGATAATAGTTGGGGAGCGGTTTGCCAAGGCCTCCATTAGTAACGATGTCGTTAATGGAAATCAGGGCATACCATGCATGAGGGCTTATGATGATAGTCCCCATTTCCTTACGCGTTCCATCTAAGCTAGTTATCAATCCAGGAGTCATATAAGCATAGGTCCAACTGCTCCATGGTTGATTCGGATCCATAAGAGTTTGCAGCATGTTCCATTGCCACGGCGATACGGTCTTTAAATCAGAAAGATTCAAGTCTTTTAGGTTACAGAAATATTCGCTTTGGGCGGATTCTGGATTTTTATTGGCAGCTTCAAAACTAGCTGGAGTAAGAGTCAAAAACCCCTCCCCTTCCAATCCTTGCTTTTGTTGTTCAAGATGAGCTAACTGCAGTAGTTTTACTGTAGAAACAGCATAGTCGTCTTTAAAGATTTCTCGCAGAATCTGATGTTCATTCGAAGAGCCGTCGATCAGGGAAAGCGCTTCAAAACCGGTCCTTGCTGTATGCATCTCCTGATGCCACGCTAAAGGTGTTGATAACTCTGAAGGACCCGCATGAAAACGAAACATATCGACTTGAGGAAGGACTAGGTCTTCCTCTCCTCTAAAAGGGCCTTTTGATAGGTCAGGAGAGAGCTTAGCAAGGCCAAAAGCAAATGGGGAGGTAGGATTGACTTTATGCAGGGCAGCGAGAATATTGGTTGATCTACTGCATTTTTCGAAATATGAGGCTCCAACGAAGGCCAAAAGAGATAAAAGTTTCTTTTTCTCATCTTTTTGAACTTTAAATTGCTCAAAATATTGGGAGGTCACTTTTAGGTTATCTCCACCGAAATGTGAGCACAGAGCTGCACTGGTCCCTTTCTCCATCCAGAACGTTTGTTTTTGGGCAAGACTCCGATTTCCAAGAAGAAATTCTAATTGAATAGAGATATCAATAACCCGATCTGAGGAATCCAGCTGAACTGCAGATAAATCTTTTCCTGCCAATTGAGCAAAAAGAGTCTGATTGTTCCCATTGGTATCAAAACGGATAAAAGATGCTCCCGAATTGAAAAAAGATACAGGGAATGTGCGGGAAATTGATTTTTTAGGATTTTGACGAGAATTTATATCTATTTTCATCCAAGCATATATTTGGGGAATCGCATCTAATGAGTTATAAATTTGAGGTTGAGATTGGATGTTAGGATGTGGAAAATCTCCCCAACAGGAATATTGCTTTTTTAGTTGGGTTCGATGAATCCCAACATCGCTTAAGTGTAACCCCTGTTTTCTTAAATTCTCTTCCACAAAACGGACAAAAAGCACTCCCGCTGTGTCGTCGCCATCGGGACCAATATGCTTTAAAATCTCTTGGTCACCTTTCAGGTACTGTAAGATCCATCGATCGGCGCTCGCATATTTTTCTGGCAAAAAGCTATAAAGGTCATGTCCTTCATGGACTTGGATATCTTTCATCCAAGGAAAAAGAGAGATCCATTCCTTACCGTCAAAAAATAAGACCCATGGATATTTAAGCAGAGCTTCTTCTTTGTCTTCCGGCAGTTTAGTTAAAAGCATTCGCTCTACAAAATCCTTAGGGAGTGAGCAAGAGTCTCCTAAGGCATAGACTGCTTTGAAACCCGCTTTGCGTAAAAGATAAACGAGTAGCTGGCATTGCTCCCAAGCAGATCCTTGTTTTTCAAGAAATGTGGTACAAGGATTTCTATAAACACTTACTGGATGAATGATCCCATTTTCTTGGTGGAGAAATGCATCGACGAGAGCAATTTCATTTTGGACAAAGCTAGCCAACGCTAGAGGGTCTTTTCTCAGCTCTTCAACGAGCTGATCCAATACAGGATAAACAATCGATTCTAACGAAGTGATTAATGGTTGCTCCCCTTCTTTCAGCGTTACATCTATGGAGGGAATAGAAGTAGAATTTATAGGTTTATTGGGTTGGGCTGAAGCTGGTTTTCTTAAGGTTTCGAGCTGCCATGGTGGAGTAGCTAAAAATTGACATGCATAGTGTGTAGACTCTTCTCCTAAGGAAATGGCAATTTGGTACCGCAAGTCCGTACTTTTTTGTGAAACAATCAAAGAAAATTTGTTGTGGGGATCAGCAGCAAAACTTAGGCGCAGCTCTAAACCGAAGTCCGACTTCAGTTTTGTATCCGGAATGAAAACCATCCCATTCCTAAGATACTCTTCCCAACTATCAGTATTTTTAAAAGGGAGGGCAATTTTTTCGGTATGGACTACTTGTCCATTTTCAAGAACTTTGACGATGAGCTCGGGCTCGGCAAGTTGGCTTTGGATCAAAAATCGATAAAACTGATCTGTATAAAGAGAAAAATCCCCTTCCTTTTTCCCTGTTTGCCCATCTAGTGGAACTATTCTAGGAAGAGGCTCATTTTTAACCGTTTCAGGTAAATAAAGATCAGGGTTTAAAAGGAAATCACTTTTAAAAAATAACTCTCTCCTCTCTTTTTCCCGAGCCTCGAATTCTTCTTTAGAGAAAACTGGTTTTACATCTGTTAAGCGGTTGTCATCAGCTTCTTTCTCAAAAGCAGCAACGTATTCTTGTAATTGCGTTTGTTCCTGTTTGAGAGCAGAGGCTTCCTTGCTGGTATTGCCATCAAGTAATTGTTCTAATAGGAAAAGGGCATGTTTTTGTAAGTCATAGCAGCTTCGCTTTAATCCTTTTTCTGTCAAAAGTTGGCAGTCTAATTTGATTTCTGCTACTTTTTCTTTGTGCATTGCTCTGTTATTCGACGCTGCAGACGGCCACTTAACTGCTTCGTTTTTGTATTTTCCAGCTAATTCTTGATAATTTGCTGCCTGACGCCTTAAGGCTGCCTTGTCCTCTTCTTGAGGATAAGGATTGATAAGAGATAAAGCTTGATTTGCAAGAGAAGAAGCCTCTTCATAGAGTTTTGCTGTTTCATTGAGGACGGAAACAACCTCATGGACGTTATTAAATCCTCTTTCACAACTTCTATCTTTATTTCCTGCTGCTGCAGCTTTTTTCAAGCTTGTATTATAAAGAGCTGTGGCAGAAATATTCGCCTCAACCCTGCCGATGTCGATCTGCAGGTGATTAATCTCTGCATTTAACCCCTGTTTTTCTTTCTCGCATCGACTTTTTAAGTCCACTCTCCACTGTTTTTTGCGATCATCTTTTTTCTTACTGGCAATATCATTTAGAATGGTATCGCAGTGTCCCACGGCTCTTTGGCAACATACGAGAGATTCCTTAAGAAGCTGAAGTCCTTCTTGAGTATACGGCTTTTTCTGAAATTGCTGGATTAGTTCAGTGTGTCGATTCCATTCGGGAAGAATTTTGTGAAAGATGTTCGCGCATTCTTCTTGGTTAAGAGGGTACATCAAGGTGGGAAGGAGAAAGACAATGAGAAAAAAACGCTGCCATTTCATAGTAGTCACTTCATATAAAAAGAAAAAGGATCTTATCCAAAATCCACTTTATCTAGTTTAGTAAATATCGAATATTCAATCCGATAACCTAGCTTTTCTGAATAAGAAATAGGAATAACCATTATAAATATTTTTTTAATCTGGTAAGCTATCGATTTCCAATAAAAGACAAATTTTTGCCTTAGTTATTATAAGATCTGCATAACTCTCCCAGTTTCAATATCTTATCATGTTTAGTTTTTCTCAAACCCATGCCAAGATGATGAAACTGAATGCATGCAAGCTCTATCAATTCTGCTATTAAGTGGGATTCTCTAATTGGTTTTTCCACTTTTTGCGACCAGTGTTACCCTCTGAAATAGCTCCTTCTAAATCATATTTATGATCTTCTGAGTCAATTGTATCTCTATCAGCGTGCTTCCAGTCTACTTTAGCCCTTTCCGTATTCTCCAGTATATAATGTTCCGCATCAATAGAAATCCAAATTGGACCTATGACTATCCCAAATATAATACTTCCAATCAAAGACAAACCTTTACTAGGAACGTTCTTAAGAAGGACCCATCCGTGTTGCCTCTGTTCTGGAGATTGGTAAGGATTAATGGTAAATCTAAGACCATTAAACGTTAATTCTGCAATAAACTCAACAGCATTAGAAAAAAGACATTACAGATAATCAATTCATTGAAATTTTCTCATATCTTCTGCTAAGATCCCTGCTCATATGCAACCTACATCAAGCTTTTTAACACAAAATGCAAAAGACATCCTAAAGGCTCGTCATCGTCAGGAACGAGATAAGAGGTTATGTGATAGAATCAAATCTATTTTATTATTAGATGATGGATGGTCATATGCACAAGTAGCATATGCATTGCTTCTAGATGAGGATACGATAAGACGTTACTACAAAACCTATCTAGAAGGAGGCAAAGAAGCCTTACTCAACCTAAATTACAC
>NZ_CAAJGQ010000021.1 GCF_901000775.1 Candidatus Rhabdochlamydia sp. T3358 | reverse complement strand
AGCACACAAGGCATAGATCAGTGAGTAACTTTTTGGTTAATACTCTTTGTGGAATTGCGGCTTATATGAGGCAACCTAAAAAGCCTTGTATTAGGATGTCTGATAAGGAAAGTTTAGAGCTAGTTACCAGCTAGAAAACCCAAAACTGGGGTTAGAAGGTTTATCCACAGCTTGTATACACGCTGTGGAAATATTTATTTCCATATATGGTGCAGAAGCTGGAAACCTAGCGCTTAAATATCTAGCTAGAGGAGGTGTTTATTTAGGTGGTGGATTAGCGCCGAGGTTATTGCCTTTTTTTAAACATGGCGGTTTTATGTCAGCTTTTACAGCTAAGGGAAGGTTTTCTTCCCTTATGCAAGACATTCCTATCCATCTTATATTAGAGGATACAACAGCTTTGTTTGGTGCGGCGCATTATGCTAGAATTCAGGCTGTCTGAATACCAACGGCGAATCACAAAAGAATCATCAGAGGGGTTTTGATTTACAGGCTTTCTTGTTTTTAAAACCTCTTCTATTCTCTCAGAAAGATTACGTAAATGAACCCCTTTTTTGATGGTGCTTTCAATACAGGTTTCTTTATCGATGACGATAATCACATGTCCTTTCCATACAATTAAATCCAGTGGTTGTACTATTTTAGCAATCTCTTTTTTCATTAAGACGGCTTTCCCGTAATTCACTAAATCAGAGGTGTTGCGAGGGGTATATCCATTAGTGGCATAATAGAGAAGGCCCGAACAATCCACACCTTTGAGTTGCCAGATATTTTGTATCTTTGTCTCAAGGCTAGAGAGATCGACAGGGTAAAGCTCAAGCATTCTAGCAACACCTTCTGGGCAATTTCCTCCCCACAAATAAGGAATTCTATTTAAATTTTTCAAGGTTTCGCAAATTTTATCAACACTAGGTAAGTTACTCGGCTGTTCTATTAAAGACGTCTTATTAAAAAACCTTTTGTCAATATATAGTTCTTTCCCAGAATAGTTAGGCGTCTTTATTTTAAAGATGTTGTCTGTTAACTTTTCTCGTAAATCGAATGACATTCCTGGCAAAAGGATCGTTTCTAAACATCTCATTAATCCTTGATCATCTAATGGTATAGATTCGCCTTTTCCTTGAAAATAGCTAGGAAATTCAGGTGTATTGAACACAGGAATGGGACTACTTGTTACTAAAGACATGATTTTTTTAAGCCTCGCGTTATTAGATCTATTTATCTTATAGTGAAAGTAAAAAAGATCTCTTTAAAAAGTGATAGGAAGATATCATGGTTCAAATTTTTTTCACATGTATTATTGTGCTTTTAACTGGTTGTTTTTCTTTTTCAAAAGAAAAAAAAGAAGCCCAATCACAAGTATTGCGTATCAATATAGGAGATGATCCTCAAAGTTTAGATCCAAGACGCGCACGAGCTCTTAAAGACATTACCTTATTAAGACATTTATTTGAGGGGCTTACACGCAAAAACCCACAAGGCCGGGTGGAGTTTGCTTTGGCAAAAGATATGCAAGTATCAGAAGAGGGAACGCGGTATCGATTTACCTTAATGAAAAGCTATTGGTCGAACAAGGACCTATTGACAGCGCATGATTTTGCTTATGCTTGGCATAAAGTGCTAGATCCTGCATTTCCATCAGATATTGCTTATCAGATGTATCTGATTAAAAATGCACAAGCTGTCAAAGAAGGAAAGATGCCCAGTTCGGAATTAGGAATTCGTGTGTTATCGGATTATGAATTGGAAATCGAATTAGAACATCCAGCGCCTTATTTTTTAGAGCTGTTGTCTTTTCCTCTTTTTTTCCCTGTGCACCGCAAACTAGATGCAGAAAATCCAAATTGGGGTTGGCAGGATTCTGGGTATATTTGTAATGGTCCTTTTACTCTAGCCAATTGGGAACAACGCAATTTGATTCGACTGCATAAAAATCCTCTATATTGGGATAGCTCTTCTGTTTCTTTATCTGAAATTATAGCTTATATGCTCTCTGAAGAAACAGAGCTGCGTCTGTTTGAAAAGCAAGAAATTGATTGGGCTGGCTCTCCTTTATCCACCCTTCCTATTGAGGCTTTGGGTTCTTTGAAAAAATCTGCTTATTTTATGGATAAAGAGTTTTTAGGGACATATCTGGTAAGAATACAAACACAAAAACCTCCCTTTAATAACCGATCTGTTCGACGCTGTTTTGCCTTGGCGGTGAATAGAGAAGATATCGTCTCTCATATCACTCAAGGAAATCAAATGGTTGCAACAGGGCTAGTTCCTACTGGATTAGGTCTGCAAGATAACCCTTATTTTTTAGATGCGGATCTAAAAAGTGCTAAAGATCTTGTTGCAAAAGATCTTCCTAAGATCACTCTTCTTTATCGAGCTGATGAGAAAAACCATGTGTTAGCACAAGGGTTGCAACAACAATGGATGAAATCTTTGGGAGTGCTGGTAGAGTTAGAAGCTGTAGAAGCAAAAATCTATTTTGATCGTGTTTCCAAAGGAGATTATCAACTAGCAACAGGATCTTGGATTGCAGATTTTGAAGATCCAATGAACTTTCTAGAAGTGTTTAAATATAAAAAAGGCGGGTCCAATAATACCGGTTGGGAAGACGCTCATTACATACAGTTACTTAACTCTGCTAACAAAACAGTAAATAGTAAACAACGAACGCTTCTTTTAAAACAAGCAGAGCAGGTTTTAATGGATAATATGCCTATGATTCCCATTTATTATTATCGTATGCTCTATTTAAATCGAAATGTTCGTCAAGTCGCGCTATCTTCTACCGGCGGAATAGATTTTAAATGGGCTAAAGTTGACAGAAAATAAATTTTTACCTATTTCTTAAGTAAATTTATTTAAGGTCAATTATGAAAATGATATGGGCGCTAGCTTGCTTTCTTTTTATTACCTCTTATACGCAAGCTGAATCCATACTTTTATTTAATGATAGTGTTTATGATTTGCGAGCTGTAGTACGAGGAGCTGATGGTTCTTTTTTAGGAGAGATGCTCATTCGTGCACAAAACTCAACTACTTGGTATAATACATATGGACCTTATCAAAGTAGGGTCCCCGTACAACAGAGTCGTTCACAAACCCCTTATGTAGTCGTTTGGTATTGCTTAAGTGGAGAGCAGTTCTCTATATGTGATACAGTAGCTACTGGAGGTGCTGTAAAGGCTCTTAGTTGTTTAGGCACGCGTACATGTAGAGCTAGAAAAAAAGATAATACTCCACAAGAAGAGTATCAGGAAATGCAGCCTCCTCAAAGACCCTAGTTTTAAAATAACAATAATTCATCTAGAGCAATATCATGCCTTTCAGCAGGTAAAGGCTTAATGCAGAGCTGTTCTTGAAAACCGATTCCTATTGTATAAGGTTTGAAGTGATCTTTTTTTAGTTTTTCTAAAAATTGATCGTAATGACCCTTGCCATAGCCTATGCGATGGCACAGTCGATCAAAGCCTAATGCAGGTACTAAAATGCAATCGATCTGTTCTAGAGGAATAGGAATAGAGAATTCTGGATGAGGCTCTAGTATACCAAAAGCAGAAGAAATAAATTCGAACTTGGTAATTTTATGAGCGCTAAGACCTGTATCTTCTATTTTAGGTAGTAAAAGTTTATGTTCTTTGAACAGATCTTGGTTCAATAAATTGATGTTGATTTCATTTTTAATGCTGTAGAAAGAAAGTATGCTTTTGTAGGGTTTTAACTTTTCACTAAGTTGCAAATAAGCGTTATGGGCAGCTTGTTTTTTTCTAGCTTCGCAAAGACCTTTACGTATCTTAATGAGTTCTTCTCTCATTAACTGTTTAGCGCAAGAGCGGTTCTTCATCAATTTTGGGCTTTCCTTTTTCATAGCTGATTTTTTTTAAGAATATGCCATTAGAAGTATACAAGGTAGCAGTTCCTTTTCCTTGTGCTATTTGAGAGACGGGGGTGTCGTCTTTGGGCTTGAAATAACTAGCGGTAATTAATAGATCCCGATCATACTCTTCGATTAGCATCACATCGCCACTTTCATACCAAGCTACGCTAGTCCCATGTCTTTTATTTTGGTTAAACTCTCTTTGGCTCTCTGGTTTGCCACTAGGGTACCAAGTCTTAACCATACCTTGGATCATGTCATCATCCCAATAAAGGCAGAGTTTGATTTGAGAATTACCGTTGTAATAGATCTTCTCTTCGCCCTGCTTTTTTTGATCTTTGATAGAATAAATAGCGTGTAGGCTTCTGTTAGGATTAAATACTTTTATCTCTCCTTCTGCAATGCCTTCAGAGAAAGTGATTAATTGATGCAGTCTTCCTTCTATAAATTCTGCTTTTTGACCAGAGCCATTATAGATTTCTGCTATTTTTTCCCCACTTGGATCAAAATAGGTAGCTTCTATTAAGTGATTTTTCTGGTAGATTTCGCTAAATTGTAATTGTTCTTTATTCCAATAGCCTACAGAGAACCCTTCTTTCTCTCCTTTGTGGTAAGCTATTTTTTGCAAAATGTTGCCATCGAAGTCAAATTCTTCCAAATAACCTTCAATGAGCCCTTGCTGGTAAGGAATGATTTTTTTGATGGGTCCTTCAGGATAGTAATAGATGCTGGGTGTGTGTAAAAGACCTTTGTCATAGAAAATTTCAGCAATGACTTGTCCTTGTTCATTTCTTACAGAGCTCTTTTTATCAAAGATCCAGCTTGCTTGAGCTAAATTATGAATATCGGCTACACCCTCAATGACAAAAGCATCTATTTTGAGCTGGCCGTTGGAATAATATTCTTGATATAGACCGTGAGCTCTACCATCAATAACTTCTAAATGATGCCAAAGCTGGCCATTATCGTGATAACTAGTCACTACGGAAGAGCTTTTGCCAAGATCGGTACGCTTATAAACCCTAAGTACTTTTTGATAAGGTTGAGGTTGTAGAAAATCTATGTTTTGATAAGTCGATAAACGATCTTGATTGCTAATGGTTTCTGCAAAACCATTTCTATCGATAAGTTGTAAGCTTACAATTGCAGTAGAATCAGATCGAAAAGAAGAACCACAGCCGGAGCAGATGATAAGAGCCATTATACAAAGTATTTTTTTTTTCATAGAGCTTCTCGTTTAACTAATTTCATATCGATACAGAAAACTTTTTGTTGAGGAGTAATAGATTTTTTAACCAGATTAAAATCTGTAATAAACAAAAAAGGAACGCCAGGTTTTGGCCCATAGGGCCAAATATGTACTTGTTCAATAAAACAGAGTAGTTGTTTTAAGTCTTCTTCATTTGCTTGAATGGTCGTTTGTTGTCTCTCTTCTACCTCACAAAACAAAGTATGTTTTCTAATTTTTTCTTCGAAAAACGCTAGCTGATTTTCTTGAGAAATCCAATTTAATCGTTGAGAAGAGATAGGGTCTAACCTGTTTTCTAATAAAAGTGTTTGTAGTTTTTTTTGCTCTGGTTGTAGAAAACAAAGGGATTCTACATATTTATCTAAGTATTGAGGATCACTTGTTTTTAATTGAGAGAGAATTTTTGCTTCTTTTTTTTGTACCAGCTCATTGTATAGAATTTTTTTATGAATGATTTGGGTAGTATTTGCCAGCTCTTCCAATTGATATAAGCGATAATAACCATGAAGAATGATCAAACAGCAGGGCAGCGGTGCTAGTAGTAGCAGTATCCAGTTATATCTTGTGATTATCAAACGATGCAAAAAAGAGCGCATAAAAATAGTTAGTTCAAAGGTTTTAGGGTGAAAATAGCGCGATATTTATTTCCCTGTGCATGCCATTGTACAGGTTTTTTTGTATGAATCATTTGGTTTTCTTTAAGCAGCGATTCATGAAATTCACGTGCAAGTCTTGGGGCTGATGCAGTAAATTCAATTTCTACCTGTGCTTCATAAGAAATGTTTTTTTGATCAACGGTTGGATATTTGAGCATTTGGTAATGAATAGATAAAACCTCTATTCCATCCTTAGCCTTTGCTTCGTTGATAAATGCTGGATGAGCACTTATCCATGCTAAAACATCACTTACTTTAGGAACTGTCGGAAGAAGAGAGAAGGGAAGTTTTTGTATGCTGAGCTTATTTTTCCAAGAAAGAAGGTGATTCTGCCAATCTTGAATCGATTTAGGAGAAGTTTTTTGTAATTCTTTAGGTAAAATAGAAGTGATGTGCGCAAGCAATGCGGTTTGTTTTTTGTGTAGATATGTTTGCACTCCTATTAAACTAACAAGATTGAGAACTGCACAAACACCTAAGTAATAAAATGTTTTTCTTAATAAATGCTGTTTAGTTTTTTTTGTCATAAACATCTTCTGACTAAAATTCACTTGGCTGCCATCTTCAGCAAGAGCTTCTAATGCTGCTCCTATGGCAAGAGCATATGGGTGATGACTTGGATCTTCTAAAATTAGCTGTTCACCAGTAAAGATTCCTCCTACTAAGTTTTTAAAATCAACGAGGGAAGGGGTTTCTTCGATACATAGATAAGGGCAATTGGTATCCCATCCCTTTTGAGTTAAGAACAATTGATATTTTTCTAAATTTTTTTGTAAACATGCAGGATCTGCTGAAAATGCCTTAACGGATTCAAGATGATTTTCTTGGTAAAACAAGCAAAGCATTTCTTGAGATCCAATATGAATAACAATCCCTGTTTTTTGTTTGGGAAATACCCAAGTGATAAAACGAAATAAACTAGAACTACTGCAGCTGACAAAATGCGTATGAAGACCTTTATTTTCTAGAGATTGCATGTGCTTAAAGAAAAGATTCTGAGAGGTTATAAAAACTCCAACCGAAGAGCTTTTTTTAGAAGTCCGATCAATACACACAGAAACCATAGAGTCATTTGGAGTCATTACTAAGGACTCAATTTGGAATGGCAGAGTCGCTAGAATCTTTCTTTTTTCTGTGAGGGGAAGAACCAAGCGCCTTAAGATGACATCTTGTGTTTCCAAGAAAGTAGATATAGTAAAATTTTTGTCATAAATAGACAGATCTCTGTAAAGCTGTTTTACAGAATCAGGCGAGTTTGTTAGTGTATAGATTTTTTGAATGGTGATTTTTGATTTTTTCTGAGTTAAAATCGCAATACGTAAGTGCTCTTGATTTAGTGCAATTCCTACTGTAACCAAGAATAGACCTCAAATTATAAAATTTTTACTATAATCTAATCAAAAGTTGGTCTTGAAAAGATTAATGGAAGTTAGATAATATTAATGCCATGTCTATTTTACTAGCTAATATTATTCACTGGATTTTCTTTGTCTATACGATCATGTTGACCTTGCGTATATTGGGTTCCTGGTTTCCTTCTTTTTCCCATACGCGTTTTATGCATTTTTTACGGTTTTATACAGACCCTTATTTAAATGTATTTAGAAACCTGATTCCTCCTATTGGCGGGCGTTTAGATTTAAGTCCAATCATTGCTTTTTTTGCTCTCCAATTCCTTGAAATCTTCTTTCTGCGGCTTTTTACCTAATGTCCTTACTGCAGAAATCTTTTTCATTAGGCTCTCTTGTTCTTCCTTCTAATATCTTTTGCGCTCCCCTAGCCGGTTGTTCAGATCTTCCTTTTCGTCGAATGCTCGCTAAGTACAAACCCGGTTTGATTTTTTGTGAGATGGTCAAAATGGATGCTTTGGTGCGCCAGAACCCCAAAACCTGTCGTTTTTTAGACTTTGAGCCTACCATGCATCCTATCGGTGCACAATTATGTGGGAGCAAGCCAGAGCTTGCAGCAGAATGTGCGCGTATTATTCAAGACTTAGGCTTTGATAGTCTTGATTTAAACTGCGGATGTCCTGTTGATAAAGTGACAAAAGATGGTAGTGGTTCGGGAATGTTAAAAACACCTCAATTAATTGGTGACATCTTAGCAAATATGGTATCTGCGGTACAAATTCCTGTTACTGTTAAAATCCGTGCTGGTTGGGATAGCTCTCAAATTAATGCAGTAGAAATTGTGAAGATTGCTGAAGCAGCAGGAGCCAAAGCGATTTGTATTCATGGAAGAACTAGAGCTCAAGCTTATAGAGGTCCTGCGAACTGGGATTGGATTCGCGAATGCAAACAAGCAGCACAAACCATCAAAGTAATCGGTAATGGTGACGTCTTTTCAGCTGTTGATGCAGAAAAGCTTTTTTTATACACGGGATGCGATGCCATTTTAATTGCTCGTGGTACGATGGGCCATCCTTGGATTGTAGAAGATGTCTATGAATATCTAACCACAAAAAAAATACCCACTCGAACTTCTTATGAAAGACGCGATATCTTTTTAGAACATCTAGAGCACATTATCTCTTATCAAGAAGAGAGAAAAGCCGTTCAAGATTTAAGAAGAGTTGGGTGCTGGTTTTTAAAAAGCATGCAAGGTGCATCTAAATTACGCGAAGCGATTAACAGAGCAGAGTCAACGCTAGAGATCCGCAAGCTAATCACAGATTATGCTTGGGAAGAGGTGATTGTCTCTTCTTCCAAAACAGAAGAAGAAATCTCTTCTTGTTAAAATCTATTTTTATATTTTTTTTGTTCTCATACAACTTTCGAGAAAAAAATATTCCTGATATAATAAAGCCATCTCCATTCGTTAAAAAATAAAAAGGGGTTGTATGAAAAAACTCTTAAAAATTGCCCATACTTATCTTGCGTTAGCTTTTAGCTCTTTATTTGCTAATACAGAAGAAATACAAGATTTAGAAGTCATACAATCTATTGAAAATGCACTTCCAAATGCGAACATAGATAAATCAGAAGGTTCTTTTTCTGGATATAGACAAGATTACCGTGGCTTAAAGTTATCTATACCCTATGTAAAACTATTTTATATAGGGATGGGACTAGACATTGATTACCATACGAGTAAAGAAGAAGCAATGACTGCTTTCTTTTTTAGACGTTCTGCTGAGATAAAACGTAGACCCTTTTTAGAATTATGCCCAAAGCTTGGATTGGGGAAGCAATACGCGAGCAGTTTTTTAGAAATGCAAGTGGGCTTCTTAAAAATACCTATTCTCTTCAAGGAAGAGAATGCTGTTGTATTTGTTCTTAGATATGGGATGGGTTTTTAAAATACATTTACACTTTTTCATTCAGAAAACATCTTTCTAACGCTCTCATTTCTTTAGCTTAAAGATTTCATTTAATATTTGTTGTTGTCATATAAAAATTCTTCTTTAAAAGAAGAAAAAAAAGATTCTTGTTAATAGAATGGTCGTTATCCATTTTCTTAATAACCTGAGTTTTGGGTTTTTATCCAATAAGAATCACAATCTAAAATATTGATAACAAATGATTTGTCTATTTCTAAACTTGCTTGGAACCTAGTATTTTTCATCTAGATTTTGCTCATTTGTTCAAACTATTGCAAATTCGCAATTTAAGATCACCAAATGAGTACCTATCTACTTTAAAATCAAAGAGAAAAACCCAAAACTGGGGTTAATAAGAAATAAGAAAGATTATATGAAAAAAATATTAAAAATTGTCCCTGCTTTTATGCTGGCCTTTAGCTCTTTATTTGCTGATACAGAACAAGCACAAAATTTAGAAATTCCAAAATCTATTGAGAATTCATTCGGGTATATAAGTGCACAGATGGAATATGATTCAAAGTTGTTTGGGCCTTCTTTTGGGCTTGGATATAGAAAGCAAAAAAATCATTACGGTTTAGATTTATCGTTATCTTACTCAAAATTAAGAGATAAGGGGGATTTGATATTTAGGCAATCAAAAGTGGAAGATAAAAAAATAGGAGTAGATGCTTTATACAATTATTTCTTCACCCCTTCTCTAGAGCCTCAATTTTATGTAGGATTAGGTGGTTGTGTTAGTTATCATATATATAAAAGAGAAGATCTTTCTAGTAGTATAATAGCTAATGCATTGGCTAATATGATCAGGGTTATTTTTTCTCAGGAAAAAGAGCCAAAAGCGAAGTGGTTAAAAACCTATAGGCGTTTTATAGGTTTAGAAGCAAAAATTGTATTAGGAAAAAAGTATAGGGGCAGTTTTATAGAAATACAAATGAAAACTGGTTTTAACGTGCCAATAGTTCGTTCTAAAGACAATTTTTCCTTGGGATTTGCTTTTAGATATGGAATTGGTTTTTAAAATACTTTTCTAGCTCTTTTACCCTCTTATCTTAAAAGCTTCATTTAATATTTATTGTTGTCATATAAATTTTCTTTCAAGAAGAAAAAAAAGATTCTCGTTAATAGAATGGTCGTTATCCATTTTATTAATAAGAAACGAGAAAGATTATATGAAAAAAATATTAAAAATTGTTCCTGCTTTTATGCTGGCCTTTAGCTCTTTATTTGCTAACACACAAGAGGTAGAAGTTGCAAAGCCTATTGAGAATTCATTTGGGTATGTGAATGTTGGCATGGAATCTCTTTTTTCTGCTCCCTTTTTTGGAGTCGGATATAGATTGCAAAAAAACCAACATGGTTTAGATCTATCAGCATCGATTGTATGTAAAACTATTGATTACACATCTTGCTTTGAAGATAAGAAAGCTCGTATTAAGAGAAGAAAAGCGAATGTCTTATACAACTTCTTTTTCTTTCCCAATTTAAGCTCTCAGGTTTACGTAGGATTGGGAGTTGGTATTAACTATATCGATATAAAAAGATCTGGATCTATCGTGGGCTTTTCACCAGAGATTGCATTGGGTAAACAATATAACAATAGACAAGGCAATCAACGCTTTATACAACTACAAGTGAGTTTGCCAGGTCTTTATACCAGGTCTAAAAAAATCAGATCCTATCGCGATTACCAAGCAGTGAAAATTGATTTGGAATGCGCTCCTTTATTTACTTTTACCTATGGAATTGGTTTCTAAGCATTTTTTAGAGCTGTTTTAAAAAATAGAACAGTCTCTAGAAATCCTTGGGTTTTCTTATTAAAGATAGGATAAGGGTTTTATTTTTGTTATATAAATTTTCTTTTAAGAAGAAAAAAATGTTCTGTGTTCATAGAATGTCTTTTGTATTTCATTATTAACAACGGAGAATGTGTATATGAATAAGATATTGAAAATTGTTACAGCTTGTCTTGTGTTACCTGTTAGCTTCTTATGTGCTAGCACACAGGAAGTTCAAGAAGAGAAACAAACCAGCTGTTGCTGTGTTGAAAACTCATTTGGATACCTTAATGTTGGAGTAGGTCCTCTACCTGAACTAGTTCCTTCTTTTGGAATTGGTTATAGAGCGCAAAAAGATCATCATGGATTTGATTTGTCTGGATCTATTGCTAAAACTTGGATGCATACAACAGCTCGTGCAAGCGTTTTATACAACTATTTTTTCAAACCAAACCTAGAATCTGAATTTTATGCTGGTTTAGGCGTAGGCCTTAAAGGTGTACATGAGAAAACAGAGTTTATGAATAACTCTCATGTAGCTATTTATCCAGAGCTTGTATTTGGTAAACAATATAGAAACGAAACAAATTGTCAGCGTTTCTTCCAAATGCAAATTGGCTTCCCTGTTTTTGCTCTTGATAAGATAGTTAAGAAGACTTGGACTCATCGTAAGAGCTCCTATAGTATTTCTTATCCTACATCTTACAAGACCTCTTATGTTCCTGAAGTTATTTTCAGCTACGGAATTGGTTTCTAAGTTTTTTATGAGCTGCCTTAAAATTTAGGGCAGCTTTTTTTCTTATTCTTTCAATTTTTTCTCAAAGATTTTTAACAGACGAGAAATTTCCTGTGGAGTTTCTTGAGCAGGAGTTGCTAGGGATCTTTTTTTCTTTTCTTTTTTTTTAGCAATGTAAGAGATAAAATCTGTTAAGGAAAGGGTTTTTGCTCCTAATGCTCTGCAGCGAATAATTAGCTCTTGATCATTAGATACAACTGTTGTGTGTGCTGGGTTTTTATGTAATTGAATCTCTTCAAAGATATAGAAATCAGCGGTCATGCTTAGCGGGGTATAGATGATCTCTACTTGGCCTATATGATGTTTGGTAGAGTGCTTCTCGTGTGGATCACTGCCATCAAAGACTAAGACAACATCTAAAAAAGAAGAGATAGAAGTTGCAAAATACGTGATGAGTTCATGGCGGTACTGGCGCAGAGGGTTGCGTTTTTTTGTTAAATAAAAAAGCAGATTATACCCATCTACAAAGTAACGCATTTAAACGAGAGATTCTAATATAGGAAAAAGTTTATCTAGTGCTTTTCTGCGATGAGAGATTTTGTTTTTAATAGTCTCTTCTAGTTGAGCAAATGTTTTTCCATATTCGTGCTTCATGAAAATAGAATCATAGCCAAAACCTAAACTGCCTTTTTCTTTTTCTAAAATAACCCCTTCTACTTTTCCTGTAGTGGTTTTTTTCAAGCCCTCTGGAGAGGCTAAAGAGATCACACATTCAAAATAGGCATGGCGCAAAGGGTCTTGTAAATGCTGCATGGAGTTAAGCAGCTTTTGCCTATTTTGCTTATCGGTTGCCTTATTTCCTGCGTAACGATGGGAAAAGATACCAGGCTCCCCATTTAAAGCGGGTACGACAAGCCCTGAATCATCGGCAATTACCCACGCATTCAATTGAGCAGCAGCATGTATAGCTTTAGCAGTAGAATTTTCTGTAAAACTCATTCCTGTCTCTTCTTGAGGGGCATAAAAAGGAAAGTCGATTAAGCTTAATAAATCCAATTTAGGAAATAGTTTAAGCATAGCACGAAACTCTCTGATTTTATGTACATTCTTACTGGCAATAATCAAACGCATAAAGCTATTCTCTTGTTTTAATAAAGATATAACAAATCAGAGACATTGGATGCAAAGTTCCTTTTCAAAATTTTAAAGATAGCTATGGATTGCTTCTATAGTAAAAGTTTCTTCTTGAAATTGAAAGGACTCTCCTACTGACAAACCATTGATGGTTGAGGCTAGCTTGGATTGAAAGGAAAGAATATTCTTTTCTGGATCCGCATCCCAGGGTCCTAGAATTGTATAACTTATTTTTTCTCCATGAGTATTTTTACAATCAATAATAGCTCCTACTCCTACTTCTTGAGTAGAAATATCCTCTTTAGACAAAACACGTGCGCGATGCATTTGTTCAGATAAGGTTTTGAGCTCTGATTGCAGTCTATCTCTGCGCTCTAAAGCAGCTTTGAATTCTGCATTTTCTCTTAGATCTCCATGAGCTCTTGCAATTTCAATTTCTTTAGCGTTTTCTACAGTTTCTACTGTTGCTATTTGTTGAATTCTTTGTTGTAGTTTCTGATATCCTTCTTGGGTTGTCCAAATAGTAAGATCTTCTTGGATCTCTTTTTTATGGAGCTTAGCCAACTGAGGATAGGCTACTTCTGCAAGTGAGACAAAGATTTTCTGATCGTGATCGCTCAAAGAATGACATTTTGTAGCAAGAAGAAGAAACTCTTTTACATCTTCAATACTGGATTCCTGCATGATCTGTCTTACTATAGCAAAACGACCGACTGATATAAGATTATGAATCTTTTTAACAAGATCTCTTTGTAGAGGTTGGTGTTCGATTCTGCTAAGCAAAACTAAAAGTCCTTCGAAAAATTTTGTTCTACCCTGTTTATCACAAAAGGGGAGTGTTTTTTGACTAATGACTTTTTGGAAGTACCAAATAAAAGCAGATGGGTATTTAGCTGGATTTGTGTATAGTTGTTCTAGCTTTTGAATAAGACCATCGGAGGCTTTAGCTGCAAGTAAAGCAGAAAGGATATAATCTCTTAATGCAGATACATCGATATAAAAAAGCAAATCTAAAAAAATCTGCTGCCACTCTTCAGAGTGTTGCTGTAGATAGTTTAAGCAACGTTTTTTAAAGCTAATAATTTTGATCTCATCGATTAGTTTAAAAATAGAAGAACAGTTTTTGAAAATTTCTTTTACAAATTCAGATTCTTTTTCATCCTTTAAATCCTGCAAAAAGAAATGAATTTGTAGACTTTGAGCAGGGGTGATATCAGTCAGTAAAAGAGCTTCAGAGAGCTTGGTCTTGAGGGTTGTTTTGAACTCTTCATTTTTCAGTGTTTCTGGAAAATCTTTTAAAAATCCAT
The DNA here is from genome assembly GCF_901000775.1 of Candidatus Rhabdochlamydia sp. T3358. Classification (GTDB taxonomy): domain Bacteria; phylum Chlamydiota; class Chlamydiia; order Chlamydiales; family Rhabdochlamydiaceae; genus Rhabdochlamydia. Next base: position 10,369 of record NZ_CAAJGQ010000021.1, on the reverse strand, counting down.
AGACCATTTCAATAAGAGTGTCTGCATTAGGTTTACTTTGAAACACGTCGCTGAGCTTTTGCTCATGACTTATTTCTGTTTGTCTTAATTTAAAGTTATTTTTAATGTCTTCAGGGATTTCAATAAAGGTATCTTTTTTTAACTTTGACCTAGTGGTTTGCCACCATCTTGTCCATTCTTTAGCAGGGATGATGAGGTCGCATAGTTCATCTTTAATTTCTGCTGTTGTTTTAGGCCCTAGATCCCTTAGTAACATATGAATTACCTCAACAGGATCTTTCCTGGCTTTTTTCTCGAGTAAATCAGGATTTCCAAATCGCAAAGCTAAAAAATGATCAGGAGGAATGGGTATTAAAACTTTAAATGCAGTTACAAAGGAAAGATCTTTTCTACCAGGAACATAGTCAAACTCGATACTTACTTGCTCAAGAACAAAAGAAAAATCTACAATTTCTCCAACGCCCCATCCTCCGGTATGGAAGACATAATTTCCCATTTTCATATGAGAGAGTAATTCAAAGTTACTAATTGCACCTTGGAACTTTTCTCGATTACGCAGCCCTATTAGACGGATTTTCTCATTAAAAAGAGGATCATTCGGATATTTAGCTTTTAAGAAATCTAACGTCATCTGTGCTAGGGCGTCATCATTCATTGTCTGTAAATCAATGATAAGCTTGAATATTTCTTGAGAACCAGGGCTTTGTGGAGTGATTTGCCATAAAGGTAAAATTTCTTGTACGTGTAGGCCGAAAGAATCAGCCATTTCAGAGCGTTTGATGCTTTTTAAAATTGCTTTGAGTTCTTCTATATCCAACTCATCCCCAGCGCAATACTCCTCCCACAACTTGAGTACTCCAGAATAGTTGTGTCTAGCGATATGAGTTTGGAAATCTTTAAGATAGCTCATTTGAATTCCTTATAACTTATAGAAAATATGTGAAAGAAAACGTCGTCAAAAGGATCATAAGCTCCATTTTTGACTTTTTAACTAATAGTTCAGATTGCTTTTTCTTGCATCCATTGAGTATATGAGTTGAACTAATTATCTTCAATTAAAACTCTAAAAACAATTCCTGTGATAGAAAGGATTGTTTTTTTTGAAATTCAAATTTTTATTGATTTAAAAAAAAGATTATTTTATTTTTCTTGTTTTTTTTGCATCTAAAAGTAGATGACTCCAATCGGCTAAGCAAATCCCTATTAAAGCATAGATGAAATATGTTTTAAAATTTTTGTAAAAAGAAAAGAGATAATCTGAAAAGGAAAAGCTGAAGCAAACTAGAAATAGAACAAAACTAAGCCAAATAATACGAGTAAAAGAGCCTAATAAAAAAGAATGGGAAATTCCTCTATGTTTAAATATTTTGGAGTAACCACGAAAAGGCAATGTGATAAATCCACGCAGAGAAAATAGTTTTACTTTGTGAACAAGATCTAAATCTGGATTCATAAATAAAGTAGCATAGGTAAAGGTTGCAGTAAAAACAATCAGAGCTTTTTCTGAAGGCTGGAAGAAGTAATAACCAAAACCTACTAAAGTAGGTAACATGAAAAAAAGATTGAATCCGGTATGAGTTCTATAGTTTGCCATAAGTTTTCATCCTTTTAAAGTCTTGTTAAAAACTAAGTAGCTCTTTATTTTTGGTGCGTCCTTTGAAAATACGCATGCTATATAAGAGTGCTTTGTGAATTTTTCACTTAAGATGTGTTGTGCTGTTTTTCTTGTTAGCGCTTCTTGGATTTTTGCAGAACAAAATTCTTTTTGCCTAGAAAAATTTGAACAGAACTTTCTTCTTCATGATCTAGAGTTCATAGAAGAAATTAAGATATCTGATAGGCTCCCTTTTATTTATAACTATTCGACATTGGGAGGGTATTTCCATACACCTTCTGCGCGTATGGATACAACAGGTACTTTAGCTGCGAATATAACGGCTACCCCCTCTTTTCAAATGTACGGTATCGGATTTCAGTTTTTTGATCGGATTCAGGTATCAGTTAATTATCATATTTACAAAGAAAAGAAAAAGCACAACACAGATAGAATAGCAAATATTAAATTAGGATTGATTACTGAAAAAGACGGTTTTACGTATCTTCCATCTCTTGCTGTGGGCATAGATGATTTTATCGGAATAGGGGGCGTTAGTTCTCCCTATATTGTGATGAGCAAGCAGTTTCTTCCTCTAAATGTAGAATGTTCCTTGGGGTGGGGTAGAAAAAGATTACAAGGAATATTTGCGGGTATATCTTGGAGTCCATTTAGAAAAAGTGAAAAGGGATTTTTGAAAAGTCTCTCATTTATCGCTGAATATGACTCTAGTAGAGGAAAAATAAATACAGGGCTTGTTTTTTCAGCAGGTGATTATTTTCAATTTTCCCTTGCAAGTCTAAGGGGAAAAGAAGTAGTTGTATCTGGTTGTCTGCAGTTTCCTTTAGGAGTGAATCAAAAAACAAAGCCACAAGATCCTTGTTTATATGTATCACCTATCAATACAGAGCCTTTAGGATGTATTCGTAATGAGCAAGATTTTTCTCAGGAAATTGCTTATGCACTAAAACAGCAAGGTCTGGATTTATATAGAGCATCTCTTCGATTCAATGCTTTTGGTGACAAGCAGTTGTGTTTAAAGATAATCAATACACGTTACCGAGAAGAATCTGAGGTTAGAGAGCGAATTCAATGTGTTTTGGCCGCTTTGACCCCTTCTGATATAAAAAGCATTCTATTAGTTGTAGAAGAAGGTGGGGTGAACTGCCAAGCGTATTGTTTTGATAGGGAACTTCTGCGGTGTTGGTATCACAATCAAATAAGCGATTTTGCATATAATGCACTCGTTCCCCTACAAGAAGTGCCAGAGTGTAAGAATTCTTATGAAGAAGCCATCATTTTTCAAAGGCATAAGCCGATTGGAACATTGGTAATACGTCCTCGTATGCTTACCTTTTTTGGTACTAACAACGGCAAATTTAAGTACAACATAGGTGCGATTGTTTCGCCTGAGGGCTATATTAAAGATCAGCTCTACTATAAAATCCAACTGGGTTATTCGATTGCATCTAGTATGCAAAAAATCAGGCAACATCAGAAAAATCCTTCGTATTTACCCATTGTGCGCTCAGATACGCTATCCTATTTGCGTCCTAATCGACTTTCTTTAGAAGAAGCTTATCTGCAGAAAACCTGGAATCTGGGATGTGGATGGTTTTTTCGCACAGCAACTGGTTATTTTGAAATCGCTTATGCAGGAATTGCAGCAGAGTGTTTGTTTTATCCGGTGAATAGTAACTGGGCAATCGGCTTAGAATGCGCTGCAACTTATAAACGTAAGTACCAAGGCATTGCCTTTACCAACCATGTAAAACAACTAAAAAAAACAGGATATGTCGAAATCCCTTTTACGGGGATGCAATATTTCCTGGATATTTATTATGACTGCAAGCCCTTACATGTAGATCTGCAAATGAGTGTAGGGCGATTTTTAGCCAAAGACAGAGGAGTTCGCATAGAGTTAGGTCGTTATTTCCCCAGTGGATTGCGTTTCTCCCTCTGGATGACCATAACAAATGGTCATGATCGAGTAAACGGAAGAATTTATTACGATAAAGGCTTTTGTTTTGTCTTACCGCTTGATCTTTTTTTTCCCCGTAGTTCTCGTAACTATCTTGGATTTTCCATGTCTGCCTACCTTCGAGATGTAGGAGCTAGAGCAAAAACAGGGACATCTCTTTATGACACTTTGTATCGCGCGCGCTATAACTATTAGCTTAGAGACTATGGATCATGTAGATGGTCTTTTACCTAACTGTGTCCGAATTTCTTCTTCTATCTGCTGTTGTATGGCATCTTGCATTTTTGGGGATACATTTGCGCTATTCTTTTCTTGGTTCTTTTTTAAAAAATAGCCGTAAGTACATAGGAAATAGATGCCAGTAGATATCGTGGTAGTTATAAAAGTATTTTCTGCCTGGGTACAAGTTTTATAGTAGGTATCTGTCAAATGTAAGTTTAAATCTCTTGCCATCTCACCCTGATTTGAAATATCAGCAAGAGCTCCGGTTATGAAAAAACCAAGCAGTTGAACACCCATCAATTTACCTAGACCTATTAAAAATTCTTCTTGAGGTTTAAGGAGATTCAAAGACCAACCTCTCCAAGAAGCTTGATTTGTGGTTTGTACTGGATGTGTGCCTGATGGTAGTCTTTCGTATTGTACAATTGCGCTCATATAAACCTCTTATATTCTCATGTTTTGCAATCCGCTTGGTCCTGGGGTTGCTTTTATTATTTCTTGTTTAACGCAGCTTTTTATGAAAGAAGATATTCTTGGCGTTATAGTACGTTGCACTTGTTGCTGATTTTTCAAAAAATACTTTGCACAAAAAATGGTAGCATTTGCAGTAGCTAAAGAAATAATCAAGAAACTCCATTTCTGGGTGTTTTTTGCAACAACTGTGCTATCTACAAATGAAGGCATGAGACTGTCAGGTGGTGGATCTGGTTTAAAAAATTCTATAATAGCTGCAGAGGCAGCACAAATAGAGTATGTTCCCAGAGATATGAATAACCCTTTTTGTGATGTTTGTATTGTGGTAATTCTATTCCAAAGGCCATTTTGCTGAGTTAGCCCTTCTTGGGGAGTTTGCGGTATATTTATTTTTACAGACTGTGGATTTATCCAAGGTGCCCCATTTTCTAACGAACCATCGCCTTGTAACTGGTACACATTTTCCTTTACTCTCTCTTCAATTTCATGTCTTAATTCAGGAGATACCTCCGTTGGGCTTTCATTCGTTTTTTTAAAATAAGTAGCAGTGATTTTTGCACAGTATAAAGCACTTGCCCCAAGAATAAGACAAGGAAACCGCAAACTGCTAATCACTCTATAATCAGGATCCATCAATTCAGAATTAAAGCCAGAATCAGATAAGGGTATAGTAACGCCAAGTAAGGCTGAGCCTGCCACAAAAAGAGATAAACCAAATAGATTTATACTTCTTACGAGATTTTTTTGCTCCTCAGATAACAGAGGATTCCCTCTTAAAATAGGACACCAAGTTCTTCCTGCAAAAATTTCTTGTGTTGCTTGACTAGTTACAGGAGTATTGTTTGCCTGATCTAGATTAACTGGATTTGTCATGACGCCTCCGTTGATTCATTCTTTAAAAAAAATCAGATTTTATAACCAAATCTTAAAGAATCATTAAAAATATGATAAAAGTTAAAATTTTAAGAAAAAATAAGCAAGTATATTTTTCAATAATTTTCGTGTGCTGAAAAACATCAAGTAGCCATTGATATTTTAATGAATGAAAAAAGCAGAGTAAAATGCATGTAAGAGAATGTAGAGTTCAAACTTGCAGCAAAACAAAAAAATGGATTGCTAAAATGAGCTATTATATAATGAATAGCAGATAGCATCAGTTCATTGAAGGAGACTTAAATATAGCATTTTTCAGATATTTAGATCCAAAAAACGATATCGCTTTTAAGAAGATCTTTGGTTCAGAAAAAAATAAAGATATTCTGATCCATTTTTTAAATGACATCCTGGGTTCCTTTAAAAAAAACCCTATTGTAGATAAGGCTATTCTGGAATACAAAGTCGATGAAGGGATAGCTATAGGTATTGAAAAAGGTAAAATAGAACTAGCAAAACGTCTATTACAAAATAAAGTGGGAATGGATGTGATTGCTCTATCAGCTGATTTATCTAAAGAGCAAATAGAAGAGCTGCAAAAATGTATCTTGGATGGAACTACTGCGGTCAACTTCTAAGATAAGTTCTGCTTGTTTTTTTCTAAAAAAAGAAGAAATTAATGAATAATAGAGTTCTTTGTTCAGCATACCTACTTACCTTTCAAACAGATAGAAAATTTAAAGAAGGGTATTGTTGCTGCATAAGAACAGAGAGTTACAAAAAACATTATACATAAAAACATAGATCGATTTTTATGAAATGATGAATACTTTGGTTACAGGAATCCATCATATTACTTCTTTAGCATCGGATGCACAAAAAAATGTAGATTTTTATGCAGGTATTTTAGGCTTGCGGTTGGTGAAAAAGACGATTAACTTTGATGTTCTTGAAATCTATCACTTATATTATGGCAATGAGGAAGGCTCTCCTGGCACCATAATGACCTTCTTTCCCTATCCTGGCATACCACAGGGTCGAAAAGGTAAAGGGCAATTAACCGTTACTTCTTTCTCTATTCCTGAACATTCGATTGATTATTGGACTAAGCGATTGGATAAGTTTCATATTCCCTATGAAAAGCCTGAGCAGCGTTTTAGTGAAACCGTGATCTATTTTGAAGATCTAGATGGTTTAGGGTTAGAGCTTGTAGCTAATCAACTGGATAACAGATCAAGTTTTACTTATGGAAATATTCCTTCTCAATTTGCCATTAAAGGATTCTATGGAATAACGCTTGTCGAAGAGTGCTATGAGAAAACAGCAAATTTATTAGTCAATCAGGTGGATCATAAGTTCATTGCTGAAACAGAGAATCGGTTTCGCTATTCTGCTAGCGATAAGCCTGGTGATTTTGTGGATATTCTTTGTAGTCCAGAAGCATTAAAGGGATTGAGTGGATATGGTACGGTTCATCATGTAGCTTTTGCTACAGAAACCGATATCACACAATTAGCAGCACGTGAGAGGCTATTGGAATTTGGTCTTGATGTGACCCCTGTTTTAAATAGAGAGTATTTCCTCTCTATTTATTTTAGAGAACCGGGGGGAGTCTTGTTTGAAATTGCTACTGTTTCTCCTGGATTTTCAGTCGATGAACCATTCGAGCATTTAGGAGAAACTCTTAAATTACCACCTTGGGAAGAACCAAACAGAGCAAGTATAGAACAGGTATTACCCCCTATTAAACTTAACCTTAAGAAATATGTGGATTGATGGTCTCTTCCATTCAGGGTTTTTTTTGTAAAAGAACTTTTGCCTCTTCATCAGACAAAATTTGTGTAAAGCCTGATCGGTTCAATTGGGTATTAGCTATTCTTGAATCAAAAGATTTTTTGCGAAAATCAGAATAGCCATAACGCAGTCCAATGAACTCTACATGATTTTTCTCTGCTTCCTGTTCTATATCCATAAGATGAGAGGCTTTGTCATTCATAAAAACGATACGCTTAAATCTTTGTTTTGTTTTTTCAAGTAGTTGAAAAAGAGCTTTACCTTTGGAGGTGCCTGATGTGAAAAGAATTCCGTTTATATAGAGAACACCCTTATTTTCATTTTGAAAATAATGACTTTCTTGAGGAGCTGTTATTCTTAAGTCTATGTGGTTATTTATAAGCTGCTTAAAGGTTACTTTAGATAAGGTTAGGGACTGTGTAGAAAGACCGATAATTATGTGTTCTTTTTTTTGTAGATCTTCAATGGTTTTTTGCATGCCTGGTTCTACTACTTGCATCTGTGTAAAATGTCTTATTCCTTCCCATTCATTTAAAGTTTTTTCAAAAGCTTCTGATCCTTTTTGTTGTTTGATTCTGTCTTCAAACCACATGTCAGATCCAAGCATTTGTTTAGGGACAAGCAGTGTATCATCAATATCTAAAATCAAAAGTGTGTCTTTTGTTAAATAGGGAATACTTTCATTAAAATGTTTTATTTCGATAATTTTAGCGCTAATCGAGCTGCAAATAAATAAGGTAATAAAAAAGAAGAGAATTTTCATACATTTCCTAATAAAATCATCAATGATTGCTATCTTGGTTTTTTTGTCAATTAATGGAATACCATCTTTATTAAAAAACTTCTAATAGAGAAGGCCTTGAGATAAAAAAAAGATATTGTTATATCTGCTTGAATTTTATAACAGTAAAAATAAGCCAAATTTTAGGAAATATGACTGTAGATACACTCGTTAGGATAGATATCGATAAAACCGTATTAGATGTTATCAAGGATACTGCTCAAGAAGGTTGGGAAGATCCTTTTTATGTGGTAGATCTTGGTGATATTGTACATAAATATAACCTTTGGAAAGATTTAATACCACGAGCTCATCCATATTATGCTGTAAAATGCAATGATTGTCCTATAGTTTTAGATCTTCTTGCTGCTTTGGGATCTGGTTTTGATTGTGCTAGTAAAAGAGAAATTGATGCTGTATTAAAATCAGGAGCTAGTAGCTCATCTATTATTTACGCCAACCCCTGTAAGGCAGGTTCTTTTATTGCCTATGCTGCTTCTATGGGGGTCGATGTTATGACATTTGACAACGAATTAGAGCTTCAAAAAATAAAGAAATTATTTCCACAAGCTAGAATGGTTCTTCGTATAAGAGTAGATGATAGTAAATCTATCTGTCAGCTTGGTATGAAATTTGGTTGTTATGAGCAACACGTTCCTAGTTTGCTTCGTGTGGCTAAAGATCTAGAGATTAATGTAATTGGAGTGAGTTTTCATGTAGGCAGTGGTTGTCAAGATACCCATGCTTACGCAATGGCTTTAGAAACCTCTGCTAGGGTTTTTGCCTTAGCTAAAACCCTTGGTTTTGATTTTACTTTTCTAGATATTGGCGGCGGCTTTCCTGGTTTTAAAGAGGATGTAATCCTTTTTAAAGAGATTGCTAGTGTCATAAATGAGAAATTGGATAGATATTTTCCTGCTGCCTCTGGTGTTGAGATCATTGCTGAGCCTGGTAGGTACTTTACAGCTTCTGCATTCACACTCTGTACAAATATCATCGCTAAACGAGAGCTGTCTTTTCCTAATGAAGATACTATGTATTATGTTAATGATGGGTTATATGGTTCATTTAACTGTCTTATCTTTGATCACGCTGTTATTACGCCCTTAGCTTATCAGATGAAACCATCTTCTGAAAATAAATTGCAAAAAAGCAGCATTTGGGGTCCTACATGTGATGGGATGGATTGTATTCTAAAAACTTGTTATCTTCCTTCACTTAATATGGGAGATTGGATCATTTTTGAAAATATGGGAGCATATACGATCTCTGCTGCTTCTAACTTTAATGGTTTTGAAAAGCCCATTCTAAAATTTATACTTCCTCTTTCTATGAAGTCTCTCTTTAATTTTTTAAAAAAATAACAGAGGAGCTGCATAGATAAAATCAGACCCTGCGCGTTTAATACTACTATTGTAAAAATTCTTTTTCTCTAAGCTCATCTTCTTTAGCGCACTGTATGACAAGCTTTTTTGCTTATTTCTAATACGTTAAGAAAATCTTGTAGAGGGAAAATACATTCTTGAGGGTCTTCATTTTGTGATAGGATTTGGATTTCTATATTATCTATACCTTTTTCGTAATTACACGCAGCGATTACTTGATTATCAAAGCAAACTTCAACAATCATGCCTTCAAAATCTAAATCACCAAATAATGTTGTGCTGAATTTTTTAATTGTGTTCGTATTCGATAAACCTCTAAAAAAGTTCCATCTGCTTTAAAATAAGTCTCTTTGGGGTTATTACGTTCTTCTTTTTTCTAAGTCCAGTAACCCTCTGTACAGGACAATTTTTTAGGAGCAGATAAAAAGAATAGCCCGCAAATATGACCAGAGATCTGGCATAATACTTCTGGAAATCACTCTAAGAGGTATTATGAAACATATTTGCGAACTGAAAAATATTTTAGCAGAACATTTTGATTGGAACAAGTCTAGATTAACTGTATTAACGAATGTATTAATAGGACTATTCGTAGTAAGAACAGTAAATTTATCAGATCTTTCAACCGTTTTATATAGTGAGGCAAAAATATCATCCAATTATAAACGTCTACAAAGATTTTTTAAATGGCTTATTTCCGTAAATAATTATACTTATTTGACCATGAAATTTGTGATAATGGTTTTAGGTCTTAAAAATAAAAAAAACGATTTATCTTTAGATAGAACCGATTGGAAGTTTGGTAAGAAGCACATAAATATTCTTACATTAGGTGTTAATGTTAAAGGAGTAGCTATTCCCCTTGTCTGGATTTCATTAGGAAGAGCAGGGAATTCAAAAACGGCAGATCGTATAGAACTTTTAAAAAAAGTCATAAATGAAATAGAAATCAAATCTCTAACAGCAGATAGAGAATTCATAGGAGAAGAATGGTTCAAGTTTTTACTTCAGGCAAATATTCCTATATACATTCGGATAAAAAAAGACACTCAGGTTGTTAGAAGAAATCATCATTATACAATTTCTCTTAAAGACTTATTTGCCAAACTAAAACAAGGTAAAAAAAAGGTGCTAAAGGGACAGTATACGGTTTTAGGGCTAGAAGTTAATTTAGCAGCTTCACGGAACAACAAGGGAGAACTCTTAATAGTTCTGACTAATAGATGTCCTTATAAAGCATTAAAAATCTATAAAAAAAGATGGTC
>NZ_CAAJGQ010000020.1 GCF_901000775.1 Candidatus Rhabdochlamydia sp. T3358 | reverse complement strand
GAAATCCTTCCAAAAATCATCCACAGAGCAGTATAATTCAATAAGCGTTTCCATTTTTGACCTCTTTTGTTGTTGTTTTTTCAGAAACGAAACTTGTACAACATTAAGAGGTCTTTTTACACTGTTTTTTTGTCTTATCTTTCCTATTCTTAGTTAATTAAACTCAACATTGGGGTTAGAAGGAAGAAACGACTCTTTGGGTTTATTTTTTTCTTTAGAAACCGCAGCAGTAGATGCTCCGGCTGCGCTTGCAGCAACTGCTGGGGAGGCCACTGCAAAAATAACAACAGCTGCGGCTACAACAACAACAGCTCCGATAATAAAACCTGTCTTATGCTTTTTGATAAATCGTTTAGCGCTCTTGCATTGTTTTTTCATCCATCCTCTACAAAGAATAGCTTCTGTTTGTGCAGAAAGAACAAGGGGAAGAGTGCTGCTTTCAGAAAAGGAGAAAGAACAATCCTCTTGGGATAATAACGCTTGAATGTCTTGTTCCAAAGCTTCTTCATCACCGGGCAATACCCCTTCTCTTGCTAGTAGGATCAGAAATTGAATAATCTCTTCTTGATCTTCAGGACTGCATTCTTCTATTTTATCGTTTTCAATGGCATCGAGTAAGGCTATAATGTCATCATAAAAAAATAGAGGACCTTTTCCTATCCATTTTTGCAAAGTTGTTGTTTCAACAGATGCTTTTGGAGTGTAAATAGTGAAGGCAGGAGCTTTCTGATTAACAATAAGAGAGAGTATTGTAAGAAGAAATATGAAATATCGCACTTTTGGCCTGAAATTATTTGTATGAAGCTAACATCGATTCAATTTTATTTCTATGGAAATAACAGAGGAGCAGCATAGCTGAAAATAAAATCAGCTCCTGCTCGTTTAATACTCAGCATGGCTTCTTGAAAGGTCTCTTTTGCTTGTAGGATTCCTTTCTCTTCAGCAGCCATGATCATAGCGTATTCTCCACTGACGTGATAGGCGCAAATGGGTAGAGAAAGTGCTGCTTTCATTTTGGTAATGATATCTAAATAGTAAAGTGCAGGCTTTACCATGAGAATATCAGCTCCTTGTTCTTCGTCTAATAAGGCTTGGCGAATCGCTTCCCGAGAATTGGCTGGGTTCATTTGATAGCTTTTTTTATCGCCGTGTTGCAAATGAGAACCTACTGCATCGCGAAAGGGGGAATAGAGACAGGAGGCATACTTGGCTGTATAAGCTAAAATTCCGACTTGATGAAAAAAATGATTGTCTAATACAGTGCGAATTGCTCTGATACGACCATCCATCATATCGCTAGGAGCTACTAAATCAGCGCCAAATTGTGCATGTAAAAGAGCCATTTGAGAGAGAATGGAAACCGTCTCATCATTGAGAACTTCTTTCTGTTCGTTGAGAATTCCATCGTGTCCATGGGAAGTAAAAGGATCTAATGCAATATCGGTAATTACACATAAAGAAGGGATTTCTTTTTTTAATTTCTGTAGGGCTTGAGGGACTAGTCCTTTTTCCCAAAGCGCATAAGTAGCATTTATATCTTTGTACTCATGAGGAATAGTGGGGAATAAAGCGATGGCTAAAATTCCTTTAGCATGCCAGGTTTCTGCTTCTTTAATAAGTTTTTCTAAAGGCCAAGCAAATACACCTGGCATATTGACGATACTCTTTTTTTCCTTTTCTGTTGTAACAAAAACAGGTAGTACGAAATCACTAGGAAGCAGTACAGTCTCTGCTAGAAGAGAACGGATGGCTACGGTTTTTCGATTGCGACGAGGTCTTTTAATCAACATAAGGCACCTTTTAAGAAAACGCATATTGATCAAAGCATATCAAAGGCTATTTATGCAAATGTTGAACCTTGATTCTTATTTGCATGGGATGGTTTTTTCTTGATTGTGCCTAAAGAATATGTCACTCTATTAATATTTAAGGCAAATCATTAAATGAAAGAAACAAGGATTAAAAGGAAGATTTCATGACCGAAGGTTACGAAGAATTCACAGATAGTCAAATTAAAATCCTTCAAAGATATGTAACTCATACTACAAGTAATATTTTTTGTTTACGAAATTTACCAGAAGTAATTAAAGGGGCTTTGTTTTCCCGCTATTCTAGGTCCAGTTTAGGACTAAGATCTTTATTGCTTAAAGATTTTATTCTTAATGAGGAAACCGCCTTTACAGCAATTACAGGAATTCAAGCGGATTTAGACCAGGAGCAAGTAGAAGATCAAATCATAGGAATCAAAAAAGCGCAAAACTTTTATGATCGAATTTTAGACGGCTATGGTGATGATTCTATTGGAGAATTAGGAGGAGGGCATCTTGCTATTGAAAATGTTTCCATGATTTCAGCTAAAATCATTGAAGATGCTCGAATCGGAGGATCTCCTTTAGAAAAATCCACTCGTTATATTTATTTTGATCAAAAAATAGATGGAAAATATTTGTTTTACCGAGAACCTATTCTATTAGCATCAGCATTTCGTGAAGCGTATTTGCAAACTTGTAACTCATTATTTGAAACTTATTCTTCTTTGATACCTCCTTTAATGGAGCAAATGGAAAAAAAATTCCCTAAAGAACACGATGTCTCCAAAGTTGCCTATGCAGCTGCTCTGCGCGCTAAAGTTCTTGACTGTTTGCGAGGGCTTTTACCTGTAAGCACATTGACAAATATGGGGGTATATGGAAACGGACGATTTTTTGAATGTTTAATACAGAAATTAAATAGCCATAATTTGGCTGAAGTACAAGATATCGGTAAAAAAAGTTTTCAGGAGCTAAATAAAATCCTTCCTTCTTTCGTTCGAAGAGCTGATCTTAATCATAAATATCAGCTTAGTTTTTCACAGTTTCGTGAGCAGATGGGCAATACATTAAAACTACTTGCTTCTAGACACTGCGTTGGTTTAGATAAAATGGAGCACCCAGGAGTGAGATTAATTGGGTATGAAGAAGAATCTCCTATAAAAGTAGCGGCCGCTTTATTGTTTGAATATTGTCATGCAGGGTTATTTGAGCTGCAAGAGCATTGTAAAAACCTTTCTGAAGAGGAATTAAATCACATTTTAGATTCAGCAGCTAATTTCCGTGAGAATAGAAGACATAAATCTCCAAGAGCTTTAGAACATGCAACGTTTACTTTTGAAATAGTAGCTGACTTTGGTGTGTATCGCGACCTGCAACGCCATCGAATTCTCACTCAAGAAAGACAACTTATCACCTGTGATTTTGGTTATTTTATTCCTCATGAAATTTTAGACACGGAAATGGAAAAGCCTTATCGGGAGGCAATGGAAAGGGCTAAAAGAGTTTATGATACAATTGCTGAAGAGTTTTCTGAAGAAGCCCAGTATGTAGCTCCCATGGCTTTTAATATGCATTGGTATTTTCATGTAAACCTGCGTTCTCTTCAATGGCTTTGCGAATTACGTTCTGCTCCAGCAGGTCATCCTACCTATCGATTTATTGCGCAAGAGATGGCAAAACAAGTATGCCATGTCTTGCCTATTTTTGAGCGTTTCTTCAAGTTTGTCGACTATGAAGGATATGAGCTAGGTCGTTTAGATCAAGAGATTCGAATTATTGAGAAGAAGACAGCTAAAGGCCACTAGATGAAACAAGGCAGTGTTATGGGTGGGGCTTTGCTCATTGCAGGCAGCTGTATTGGAGCTGGTATGTTAGCCTTGCCAATAGTGACGGGGATGGCTGGTTTTCTTTGCTCCACTATTTTATTCTTTCTTGCTTGGGCTTTTATGACTTCTACGGCTTTATTACTGGTAGAAACAAATGGGTGGTTTCATGAGCAGATTAACTTTTTGTCTATTTTAGATCATACCATCGGAAAATCTTTCAAGGCATTGGGCTGGATTACTTATCTCTTTCTCTTTTATGCATTACTAGTTGCCTATATTTCTGGTACGGGTACATTATTTGCTTCTTTTTTTTATTCTTTTTTTAATCTACAGATCCCTGATTGGATAGGATCTGTGGCATTAATTGTGTTGTTTGGTTGGATTGTCTATTTAGGAACAAGAAGTGTTGACTTGTGTAACCGCTTTCTTATGCTGGTTAAGATTATTTTTTTTGGGCTTCTTGTATTATTTAGCATAACTTATGTCAATCCTAAGTTGCTTTTGTATGAGAATTTTATTTATGCACCGAAATCTTTTCCTTTACTCATTATTGCATTTGGTTTTCATAATATGGTCCCCTCTCTTACCAATTATATGAAAGGAGACTTAAAACGCGTACGTCTTTCTATTGTTATAGGAAGTCTAATGGCATTTGCAATCTATTTAATTTGGGAATTTATCGTATTAGGAATTCTTCCTTTAGATCAAATTAGGGAATCTTTACGAACAGGAAAAGACTCCTCACAAGCTCTTTCTTTATTCTTGAATCTTACGACAATTAAGATGTGGTCTGGAGGGCTAGCTTTTTTTGCTATTTTAACTTCTTTTTTTTCTCAAGCATTAAGCTTAGTGCATTTTTTAGCTGATGGATTTAAGGTTACGCATAAAAAGCACGAGTCTTTAAGCCTTTGCCTACTTGCTTTCTGTCCTCCTTTACTTTTTGCTCTTTGCTACCCGCAGTTATTTTTTAAAGCTTTGAATTTTGCAGGAGGGATTTGTGCAGTGATCCTTTTTGGGATTTTACCAGTAACCATGGTGTGGATTGGACGCTATCATAAGTTAATGAAAGGGGCTTATCGATTTCCTTTTGGTAAAATTTCTTTAGTTTTAATATTTACTGTTGCTGTTTCTATTCTTTTTTTACAGATAGCAGATATGCTAGGATCAAGTAGCATTTAATTTGGATTTCTATGACATTTTCCCTAAACAGCGAGTTCATTCCTTGTGGAGACCAACCGCAAGCCATCGATTTATTGGTGAAAAGAATACAAGAGGGGAAAAAAGCTCAAGTTCTTTTAGGAGTAACAGGATCGGGAAAAACATTTACGATGGCTAATGTCATCCAGAGATTAAATAGATCTTCTTTAGTGATTGCACACAATAAAACTTTGGCTGCTCAATTATATCAAGAGTTCAAAGGATTTTTCCCAAATAATGCCGTTGAATACTTTGTTTCTTATTATGACTACTATCAACCAGAAGCATATATTGCCCGAACTGATACGTATATTGAGAAGGATTTAGCGATTAACGATCAGATCGATCGGATGCGCTTGAGCGCTACAAGGTCTTTGATTGAAAGAGAAGATGTCATCATAGTAGCTTCTGTCTCTTGTATTTATGGCTTAGGCCTGCCTGAGTATTACAGTCAGATGTTATTAACAATTACAGTAGCAGAAAAGCGTCGTCGTGATGATATTTTACTGCATTTGGTCGAAATGCACTATAAGCGCAATGATTATGATCTTGTGCGCGCTAGTTTTCGTGCTCGGGGAGATGTATTAGAAATTGTTCCAGCCTATGAAGAGAACCTAGCTTATCGTATAGAATTTTTTGGCGATGAAATTGAGCGTATTTGTGAGATTGATCCTTTAACCGGTAGAGTTCGCACTGTTTTAGAAAAGATCACTATTTATCCAGGCTCCCATCATGTAACTCCTGAAGGGGTTCGTTTTAAAGCAATAGATGCCATTAAAAAGGAATTAGAGCAAACAGTCGCGCTTTTAGAAGCAGAAAATAAAATGATAGAAAAGCAAAGGTTATGGCAGAGAACAACTTATGACTTGGAGATGATGCGAGAAATTGGATTTTGCAAGGGAATTGAAAACTATTCTCGTCATTTCAGTGGTAGAATGCCTGGCGATCCCCCTCCTTGTTTATTAGATTATTTTCCAGATGATTTCCTGGTTTTTATCGATGAGTCTCATCAAACCCTTCCACAATTACATGCAATGTACAATGGAGATAGAGCACGTAAAAAATCTTTAGTAGAATATGGGTTTCGCCTTCCTTCTGCATTTGACAATCGCCCTCTAAAATTTGAAGAAGTTCACCAAAGAATCAATCAAGTGGTTTATGTTTCTGCAACTCCTTCTGAATGGGAAGTAAAGGAAGCAGAAGGAGAGATTGTACAGCAGATCATTCGTCCTACAGGACTATTAGACCCTCTTATTGAAATTAAACCAGCTACTGGTCAAGTAGATGATTGCTTAGAACTTATTCGTCAAGAAACAGAAAAAAATAGAAGGGTTTTAGTAACTACTTTAACTAAAAAGCTATCAGAGGATCTATCTAAATATTTAACAGAAATTGGAATTAAAGCAAAATATCTGCATTCAGATATAGACACTCTAGAGCGTGTGCAGATCATCAATGACTTGCGTAAAGGAATCTTTGATGTGCTAGTTGGTATTAATTTGCTGCGAGAGGGTCTGGATATTCCAGAGGTATCTCTTGTTTGTATTCTCGATGCTGATAAAGAAGGATTCTTACGTAGCCAGACAGCTTTGATTCAGACCTGTGGAAGAGCAGCGCGTAATATAGATGGTCATGTTGTGATGTATGCAGATAAAATTACAAAGTCGATTCAAGGTGCACTTGATACCACAAAGGCAAGACGAAGCATACAGCAAGAATATAATGAAAAACATGGCATTATTCCGCAAACGATTCAAAAGAGAAAAATAGAAGATCTTGCTCAAACGTTTGCAAATGTTATAGATACTTTAGAAGAAGAAAAAATTACCCATCTAACAACCAAAGAAATTGAGAAAAAAATTAAAGAGTATGAGAAAAAAATGAAGGTAGCAGCTAAAGAGATGCGATTTGAAGACGCAGCAGCTTTTCGCGACCAACTCCAGTCTTATAAAGAGTTGCGTTTGTTAGAAGAGGAGATATAAAAATATGCTTATTCAAAGACCATTTTATTTTTGGATTCAGAGATTGCTCTATTTATTCTCCAATGCTGTATTGATTCTTCTCTTTTTACTTCTTCCTTTTCAAAAAAGATTCCGCGCTTTTTTGAGCGAATTTTCTGATCGAATGGTCCCTGACGGTTTAGTTTTGCCAGATTTTTTTTATCGCCATATTGAATTTTTCCCAGGTGATTTAGTCATTTTTGTACTCGTATTACTTGTCCTTTTACAAGCGCCAAAAACCTTAGGTAGTAAATTATTTACAGCACCTGTTCGGTGGCTTGTTTTATTTTGTCTGACTGCTTTTTTTTCGATTGCTCTTTCTCCTGCTCGTCATTATTTGCTGCAGTATGTGCGTCTTTTACAGTTCTCGACGATGATTTTGCTTTTTTGTGCTATTGAATATATCGTAGCTCAAAATAGAATTCGTCAACTTATCAAATGGATTGCTTGGACAGTTGTCATTACGATAGGGATACAATGTATTATTGCTTGTATACAATATTTTTCTCAGAGTCCACTGGGGCTTCATAAAATGGGAGAGCCTCCTTTACATTGGTTCAGTTTTCCCAATCCAGGGAAACAACGTTGGATTTTTGATCAATTCTCTCATTTTCAACTGCCTTTAAATGTGCTTTATCGAGCAACAGGGCTCTTTTCTCATCCTAATGTGTTCGGAGGTTTTTTATTTTTCTCCCTCTTGAATGCATCTTATTTATATGTCATTCATCAGGAGAAGTGGATTAAATGGGTATTAATACCGCTTATTTTCCTGCATTTTCTCGGTTTAAGTATTTCTTTTTGTAGAGCTGCGATGATTGCTTGTATTATAGGGACAATCATTTGGACGGTTATTCAATATTTTTGGATGGAAGATTTTTCTTATAGAAAAGAAATGAAGAAGGTTTGGTTGCTTTTTTTTATAAGTAGCATTATTTGCTTAGCTCTTTTTCAGCAGCAGTTTTTTAATAGAGGGGGGATTATAAACTATAATCAAGTGGCCCAATATGCAGACGAAGAGAGAATTGTTTACCAAGAAGTAGCTTTAAAAATGATCAAAGCAAACCCTTGGCTTGGTATAGGATTTAATAACTTTCAACTCTTTAATGACCCCATTCAATTTGGGCTTTTTCTCTGTGCAAAAGTACACAATATTTATTTGTTAGTTGCAGTTGAAACAGGAATTATCGGATTTATATTCTTTGGGGCCTTTTTATTTTCTATCTTAAAAAAAGCTATTCAAAAACCTTTTTCTCAAGAACAAGCAGTTTTTTTGAGTATATTTATAGGGTTCTTATGGATTGGGTGTTGCGATTATTATTTTGTAGAACAGATGTATGGAAAAATCTTGTTTTTTACTTCTTTGGCATTACTTAACGCTATTGCTCAGAAGACAACTATCTTACAGCCTTATCATTTGAAAAAGAGAGCTTTTTTACCAAGATCATGAGTAAAAATCATTCTAGAATCAATTTAATGGCAAATTTCTGCAACAAAGCTTGTTCGGGGCTGATTCTATTGGTTTGTGTGCCTTTTTACTTGAAGTATCTAGGAATAGAAGCTTATGGGATTACCGGTTTTTATCTATTGCTAAGTTTCCTGCTAGTTCCCATTGAAGCAGCCATTGGTACAACCATTAACCGTCAAATGGCTCAGCTTACAGCAGTAGAAAATACAAGAGCAGAAGCAGCTGATCTATTTCGATCCTTAGAAGGAG
This sequence comes from Candidatus Rhabdochlamydia sp. T3358, assembly GCF_901000775.1. GTDB lineage: Bacteria > Chlamydiota > Chlamydiia > Chlamydiales > Rhabdochlamydiaceae > Rhabdochlamydia. The sequence goes on along the minus strand of NZ_CAAJGQ010000020.1, from coordinate 40,548 downwards.
TATATTGGTTTATTTGCCTATTGACGGGTCTTAGTATTAGTTGTTTATCAAACTCGATTGCCTATAACTGGGTGCATCCTGTACATCTTTCCTTAACTGAGGTTGCTCAGGCAGTTATTTTAATGGGAATCTGTTTGAGCTTTCAATGGCCAAATTCTCTGTATTTCAGCGCTTTGATGGGCTTGCAAAAACAAGTACTCGTAAATTCTGTTCAAGTATTTTTTACTTTTCTTAAATCAGCAGGAGTAATCGCAGTACTTGCCTTTATTGAGCCTTCTTTACGTGCTTTTTTTATTTGGCAGTTGATCATTGTCATCTTGCATACACTAACCTTTGCTATTCTATTATGGAAGTACATGCCTCAAGACAGGGGTTTTTTTAGAGCGCATTTTTGTGGAAAGCTTTTAAAGCAATCATGGCCTTTTATTTCTCAGACTTTTTTTTTAACACTAACAAGTACATGTATTGTTTCCTTGGATAAGCTTTTTGTAAGTAGGTACGCTTCTTTAGAAGTATATGGTTACTATATACTTGCTTATAATCTATCCAATGGACTTTACCTAATGATTCAACCTTTCTTTTATTCTCTATTTCCTAGGTTCTCTCAGTTAATTGCACAAAAAAAACTAGTGGATCTCTGTAAACTATATGAAAACTATTCTCAAGTAGTAGCTGTTTTGGTTTTGCCTTTAGCCATTTTATGTGTTTGTTTTACTAAAGAGCTTATTTTTATTTGGGTTCGCGATCCGCAAATAGCAGAAAAAGTAGCCCCTATCCTCCGCCTTTTTATTTTAGGAACAGCCTGTAATGGATTAATGAGCTTACCCTTAGCCCTGCAGTACTCTTTTGGATGGTTAAAAGCAATAATTTGGCAAAACATCATCACATTAACTCTTTTATTTCCGGTAATGTTCTTATTGTATGAGAAACTAGGAGTGCTTGCAGTTGCCTCAATTTGGTTTATTCATAACTTATGTTCTCTTTTGATCCTTCCTATTATTCACCGCAAACTGATGCCAAAAAGTAATAAAAATCATTGGATAAAGAAGATATGTATTCTTCCTCTAATTGCACCACTTGCCTTGAATATTTTAGCAATGAATTTTTTACCAAAGATTGAATCTTTATATTTCCTAGTTACCGTTTTAAGTTGCCTAGGGATAGGATCTATCATTTTTTCTTTTTGTTTAACCTCTGTTTTTAGAGATTGGATAAAAACAAGATCTTCTCCAAAAATTTTAATAGAGTAGGGTTGAAAAAAAACATGAAAACAATTTGTGTAGATGCGCGCATACTGCCTATTTTTGGTATGGGCTCTGTCTTAAGACAATTATTATATCTCTTTAGAGAACAACCTATTCGCTGGAGAGCTTTGGTAAATAAAGATTGCAAAGATTTTTTATGGGATTGGGTTGAGCCAATTTGGGTTGACTATAGAATTAATTCGATGAAGGAGCAAATATATTTACCTTTTCATGTACCCATTTGTGATTTGTTCTGGTCCCCTAATTACAATATTCCTTTACTTCCCACTTTAGCAAGAAAGAGAATGGTAACAATGCACGATATTTTTTGTTTTACTTATCCTGTAAAAAAGCCTTCTTTAAAGCTAGCTTGTGCAAAGCATCTTTTAAAAAAAGCAGCTCGACTATCTCATACAGTTATTACTAGTTCTGCTTTTTCCAAACAGGCAATTTGTAAATATACAAAGGTTCATGAAAGTAAAGTTCAAGTTATTCCTCTTGCGGTTGATAAATCTGTTTTCTTACCCACCTCCAATTTAACACATGCAAAACAGATTCTTTCTGAAAATTATCACTTGAAAAAAAAATTCCTCCTATATGTAGGCAGGCTTGCTACGCATAAAAACGAAAAGTTTTTATGTAAAGCCTTTGAGAGGCTGCATCTCTTAGGATTTAAAGACATTGATCTTGTTTTTGTGGGAAAATATCAAGGATGTTCTGAGCAACAGCTGCTTAAGCAACAATTGCTGACAGAGTTCCCCGCGGTAAAAAATCATATGCATTTTATAGGACCGATTTCGGAAGAACATCTTGCTTATTTTTATCAAATAGCGGAATGTCTGATTTTCCCCTCCACCCATGAAGGATTTGGCTTGCCTCCCTTAGAAGCAATGTCTTCTGGATGCCCATGTATTGTATCTAATGCTACTTCGATACCTGAAGTGTGTAAAGAGGGTGTTTTGTACTTTAATCCTTATGATTTAGAAGCCTTTTTGCCTATTCTCATAAATTTTTTGCAATCTCCCAAACAAAAAGAGGAATTGAGAAGTAAAGGATTACAACAAAGTAAAAATTTTTGTTGGCTACAAACCTCTCAACAATATCTCTCTGTTATTGATAGCTTGATTACTATTTAAGCGATTTATTTGAGGAAACATTATTTTAGTCTAGGTAAACAGGCTTGTATGCTCTAAAGCTTTATCTATAATTGTTACTGTGTAAAAATGATTCTAGCATTTTATCGAAAAGGAAAAGGCTTATGAAAACGGTGCTTATTACAGGAATAACAGGGCAAGATGGATCTTATTTGGCAGAGCTTTTATTAGAGAAAGGTTACAAGGTACATGGAATGGTGCGAAGATCTTCCTCTTGTAATCTACAAAGAATTTCTCATTTGCTTGAAAGTCTACATTTACATGAAGGAGATCTTACCGATTCAGGTAATGTGGAAAGCGTAGTTAAATCCGTTCTACCAGATGAAATCTATAACTTAGCAGCTATGAGTCATGTGGGCACTTCTTTTAAAATGCCTATATATACGGCAGATGTGGATGCTCTAGGAACAATGCGTTTACTCGAAGCAATGCGCAGGACCTGTCCAACATCGAGATTTTATCAAGCTTCTACTTCAGAATTATTCGGTAAGGTGCAGGAAACCCCTCAGACAGAAAAAACTCCTTTTTATCCTAGATCTCCTTATGGGGTAGCAAAACTCTATGCTTATTGGGCTGTTGTTAATTACAGAGAAGCCTGGGATTTATTTGCGTGTAATGGGATTTTATTTAATCATGAAAGCCCACGGCGAGGAGAAAATTTTGTATCTCGCAAAATTACACTAGCAGTAGCTAAGATTATGCATAACCAACAGAAAAAACTACAGCTTGGTAATCTAGATGCAAAAAGAGATTGGGGTTATGCTAAAGACTTTGTAGAAGGCATGTGGCGTATACTGCAGCAAGATACTGCAGAAGATTTTGTATTGGCTACAGGAGAGACTACAAATGTCAGAAATTTTGTAGAGCTAGCTTTTCAGGAAGTGGGTATTACTATTGAATGGATAGGACAAGGATTAGAAGAAAAAGGGATTGATTGTCGAACAGGACGTATATTAGTAGAAATCGATCCGCAACTTTTCCGTCCTTCAGAAGTGGAACTACTCATAGGAGATCCTGCTAAAGCTATACAAAAAATGGGATGGAAACCCAATACCTCTTTAAAAGAACTGGTTAGCCTTATGATAGATAGCGATTTAAATCTAGCAGCACGAAGCACTGAAAAAGAAACCGAGGTTTGCTTTTGAAGAAAGTTTGTGTGGATGCAAGGATGCTTGTTCATTCTGGTATCGGTACTTATTTAAAAAACATATTGAAACATTTAAAAAAAGCTCCCATACACTGGTATGTTTTCATTCATCCCCATCAAAAGGGCGCTTATTTTGATGGAATGGAAGTGATTCCCATTTCTACGCCGATCTATTCGCCAATAGAGCAAATAGATTTTGCTAGGAAAATTCCCCCTTGTGATCTGTTTTGGTCTCCTCATTTTAATGTTCCTATTTTCCCTATTTCCTCTAAGAAAAGATTAACTACTATTCATGATCTATTTCATTTAGCCTATCCTAAACTATTGAATCGATTAGAGCGTTTTTATGCGGGTTTTTTGATCAAACAAGCAGCTTATCGATCTGATCAAGTCATTACAGATTCTCATTTTTCAAAGAGCGAATTGTGCAAATACACCAATATTGTAGCAGATAAAATAGAGGTGATTCCTCTGGCGGTTGATTTAGATAGATTTTCGCCTAACAAGCAGAATCATCAAATACGAGAGAAATTTAAAATCAAAAAAAAGTTTTTGTTGTATGTAGGGAATCTCAAAGTTCATAAAAATATACAAGCGCTGCTTTTAGCTTTTGATGTGTTGGATAAACAAGGTTTTTCTGAAGTAGATCTTGTTTGTGTGGGCAATTCAAAAGACATGAAACGCCTTGATGATTCATATGTTAAAGAAACCCTGCAGCATTTAAAGCATCGAATACATTTTGTAGAGAATGTTTCAGATGAAGAGCTCGTTAGCTTTTATAGGACAGCTGAGCTGATGATATTCCCTTCCTTATATGAAGGATTTGGCCTCCCTCCTTTAGAAGCCATGGCCTGTGGTTGTCCTACTATCTGCTCTTATGCCGCATCTCTGCCAGAGGTTTGTAAAACAGCAACACTCTACTGTAATCCTTATAACTATCGACATATAGCACAGCTTATTGAAAAAGTACTTGTAGATGCGGATTTAAAACAGCAACTGATTGACAAAGGATTAGAACTTGCAAGGACCCTAAGCTGGGAAGTATCCGCGCAAAAACATTTGGAAAAAATCAATCAGTTAATTGAAATATGACAACAGCAATTGTTTATGATTGGCTTGTGGAATCAGCAGGTGGGGAAAAAGCTCTAGAGGCTATTTATGAGCTTTACCCCTCTCCTGTCTACACTCTTGTTCATAATAAAAAGACATTTAAACCTACCTTTTTAACGAAAGAGATCCATACTTCTTTTATACAGAAAATGCCTTTTGGATCTAGTTGCCATCGTTACTATCTTCCTTTTTTTCCTTTAGCAATCGAACAATTTGATCTAAGAGATCATAATCTAGTGATTTCTCTTTCACATGCAGTAGCAAAAGGGGTATTGACTCATCCAGACCAGTTGCATGTGTGTTATTGTTTTACTCCCATGCGTTATGCCTGGGATTTGATGCATTGTTATTTAGAAAGAGCAGAGGTATGGCAAAGAGGGTTTGCTCGGTTTGCTCTTCATTATTTACGTAGTTGGGATATTGCATCACTCAACCGAGTTGATCATTTTGTGGCAATTTCTCATTATATCGCTCGCCGCATTCATAAACTTTATGGTAGAGAATCATCTGTGATTTATCCTCCAGTTGATGTTGAGCGTTTTTGTATACAAGATAAAAAAGAAGAGTATTTCATCACGGTTTCTCGTTTGGTGCCTTATAAAAGAGTAGATCTGATAGTGAAAGCTTTTTCTTACCTGCCTCAGCATAAACTTCTTGTGATTGGTAGCGGTCCTGAAATGAAAAAAATCAAGCAATTGGCTACTAAAAACGTAGAGATCTTAGGTTATCTGCCCGATGAGATCATGCATTCTTATGTAGCTAAAGCAAAGGCTTTTATTTTTGCTGCTGAAGAAGATTTTGGGATTTGTGTTGTAGAAGCGCAAGCAGCAGGGGTTCCCATCATTGCCTTTGGGAAAGGAGCGACATTAGAAACCGTTATAGAAAATCAAACAGGAGTTTTTTTTGAAAAACAGCAAGTGGCTAGTTTATTAGATGCCATTGCTTGCTTTGAGAAAAAAGAATTTGATCCAAATAGAATTTATCAACATGCGCAAAAGTTTAACAGAAAGAGATTTCATGCGGAATTTCGCGCTCTCATTGATAAAAAAACCGAGGAAAAATATGAAAGCCATCATTTTAGCAGGCGGTAGCGGAACAAGATTATGGCCTTATTCTCGTAGAGAGATGCCTAAACAATTTTTACATTTTGGGGAAAAGCGTTCTTTATTACAAAAGACAATTGAGCGATTTATTCCTATTATTGACCCAAAGGATATTTTAATTGTAACCAGCCAAGGTTATTTTCATTTAGTGAAAACACAAGCAATGGAAATTTCTTTTCATTTGGAAAATCAGATTTTAATAGAACCAGAACAAAAAAACACAGCGCCTGCTATTGCACTTGCTATTTGTTACTTAACCTCTTTCTTAGAAGTTTCTCCTCAGGAATGTGTTTTAATTTGTTCCTCAGACCATCTGATTTCCCCTCAGGAGATATTCATCAATGCTTTAGTCGGAGCGGAAAAAATCGCGCAAGAAGCAAGAAATGTGATTTTTGGTGTGCGTCCTAATAAACCAGAAACAGGTTATGGTTACATTAAATTAGGCGAGCAAGATCAAGAAAACATCTATCATGTGGATAAGTTTGTAGAAAAACCCGATTTTGCTCTAGCGCAGAAATACCTACTTTCAGGTCAATATTTATGGAACGCTGGTATTTTTCTATTTCAAATTAAAAATCTTATGGAAGAACTTCAAAAGTATTGCCCAGAAATTGGTATGAGAATTTCAGGGGATTTCAAAGAGTTTGTAACTAGTTTTTCTGAGCTACCAAGTCTTTCTATTGATTATGCCTTAATGGAAAAATCCACTAATACAAAAGTTGTGCGCTTAGATCTTAATTGGTCAGATGTAGGATCTTGGGATAGTGTGTATGATTTTCTAGAAAAAGATCAGCATAATAATGCAAAAATGGGAAACGTTTTAGATATAGATACCAAAAACTGTTTAATTATGGGAAACAAGCGTTTGATTTCTACTATTGGGTTAGAGGATTTAATCGTTGTGGAAACTGCAGATGCATTATTTATTGGGAAAAAAGGAGAATCTCAAAGAGTAAAGGCTTTAGTAGAACAGTTGCAAAAGCAAGAGGCTAAGGAATCTTATTTACATCCTACATCACACCGTCCTTGGGGTCATTTTACTGTATTAGAAGAGGCAGAGCGCTATAAATTAAAAAGAATCGTAGTGGAGCCTAAACAACGGCTCAGTTTGCAAATGCATTATCATCGTAGCGAACATTGGGTAGTGGTAAAAGGAACAGCTAAGGTTACAATTGATCAACAAGAAACTATTCTGTCTGAAAATGAAAGCATTTTTGTGCCTAAAAGAGCAATCCATCGCCTAGAAAATCCTGGTAAAGTGTTACTAGAGTTGATAGAGGTTCAAGTAGGTGAATACGTGGGAGAGGATGATATTATTCGCCTGGAGGATATCTATCAAAGAACATGAGTACATTACCAATTCGCTTAAAGTCTTTTCGAGCTATCAATTTTTTCTGTGTTTTCTTGTTTATCTATTTTATGACTATTCCTGCAGAGCTTTTACATATTAAAATCTCTTTATTTAAGTTAAGAGTAAACCATGTATTAGCGCTGTGGCTTTTTGTGACGCTTTGTCTTTCTCAAAACCTGCGGGTTGCCGATCGAAAATTATTTATTGGCTTTCTGCTTCTTCTCTCTTCGTTTATACTATCTGCTATTCAAGGCATTTATCCCTATCGAAGCTTTGGTTATGTATTTATTGCGCTCTTTACTTATGTCATATATTTTCTACTTCCCTTGAATTTGATGTTATTATTCGATACTCAAAAAATATTACGACTTTACTTTGTTTCTTTTTTGTTTGTAGGAATGCATGCAGCCTTGCAACTATTTCTTTCAACTGTGGGAATTATTGATCCTTTTGTAAAACAATATGTAAACCCAAGCATGGGAGCAGGTCTTGCAAGAGGGCAAGCAATGGCTTATGAACCTTCCTTTTACGCTTTATACGCTATTCCTTTTGTAGTTTACGCGAATACTAAATATCTATTAACAGCTAGATGGAGTTTTAGTTCTTTTTTAAAGTTAATGGGGATTAATCTATTATTGTTACTATCGACTTCAACGGGCGCTTTTTTTTCTTATTTTGTATTTTGTATTATAGGATTTTCTTGTAGCTATTTGCCTTTAGTCCAAAAAATAGTAACGGGATTGCGCCGTAATCTATTAGTCTTTATGAGTGGTTTTAGTTTAATCTTTTGTACAATAGGGCTGTTTTTTCAAGATTTATTCATACATACTTTTTATAAATTTTTTAAAGTGGGTTTTTTTTCGCATTGGTCTTTTTTAGAGCGTTGGAAAGGAATTGTAGATGCTTGGAATGCTTTTTACCAATTTCCCCTATTTGGCCTAGGTTTAGGCGGAGTTGGCTACTATCAATGTATGCATGCACACGGGCTAGATAAGCTTCAAGTCCCAACATTAGAGCTCATAGAGCTATTTGATCCGACTAATATGTTCACAGAAATGTTAGCTAGTTTAGGCTTATATGGATTACTGGCATTTAGCTATTTTGGGTGGGTGATCTATCGAATAGCATACAAACTACTTAAAAATCCTCTTATTTCTTTAGAAGAAAAAAAGACAACTGTAGCTCTTTTACTCTCCGTTATTGTGATGTTCATTTGTCTACAGTTTAATCAGGGGATTTTTCGTAGCTATATTTGGACTCATGTTGGCATTTTTGTCGGCTATTGTTTAAAAACTATTGCAAATGCGGAGTCAAAAGACCAGCTAATTTAAGCATATCAATCGGTTCTTTTGAGCCAAAGACTTTAGCTAATTTGGCATCTGGGATAATCAAGCGTTTATTTTTTTTATCTTGGCAGTTATGTGTTTTGATATACTCCCACATCTTTTTAACCACCTCGGGGCGAGATAGCTTTTCTTCTTTGACAACTGCTTGCAGTTCTGAAGACAATGTATATAGATGTGCATTTTTTGTAGTTTTTTTGACGGCTTTTTTAACTGTTTTTTTTGTGGAAGAACTTTTTTTTCCTTTTTTTGGTTTTTTAGAAACATAAGGGGTTTTGGGGTGATCCACATATTTTTCAGTGAGTTGATCCAGATTATTGATGATTACATCGCAATCTGGATAGTTGGAACAGGAAAAAAAAGGTTTGCCAAAACGAGAACGGCGTTGCACCATTTTCCCGTCACATCCTAAAGCAGGGCAGGTAGGCAGGTCTTGAGCTGGAATTTCATCTTTTTTAGGGATATTCACAATCCCCTTACACTCTGGGTATCGGGAACAGCCTAAAAAAGTACCAAATCGACCATAGCGAATTTTCATAGCACTTTCACATTTAGGACAGAGTTGATCCCAATTAAAGTTAGGGTCGTAGTCTCCTTTATTGAAATTTAAGGCTTCTAAAGGAGTAGTAAAATTACAAGCAGGATAGTTAGAACAACCATAAAAATATTTATTACGCGCCCAGATTTTTTCCAATTTATGACCACAATTAGGACAATCGATATCTGTAGCCACTCGTGGAACAAAGGCTTCTTTTTCAGCAGCTACTACAAAAGGAATAAATCTTTCCCAAAAATCATGAAGTAATACTTTCCAGTTTTTATGATTATAGGCAATTTCCTCTAACTCATCTTCCATTGCAGAAGTAAAGCCTACATCCATAATCATTTTAAAGTTTTCTTCCAACATTTGCGCAATGACTCTTCCTAGCTCTGTTGGTTTAAGAGAGCCTTTTTCTTTAACCGTATAATCCCTACTTTGAATTTTATTCATGATGGTTGCGTATGTGGAAGGGCGACCAATTCCTGATTTTTCTAGTTCTTTAACAAGAGAGGCTTCTGTAAAGCGAGGAGGAGGACGAGTAAAAGCTTGCTGGGCATCCACATCAAGCAGAAGTAAGGGTTGGCCTTCAACCAAAGAAGGGAGCATCTTTTCATCTTCTTGCCGCTCTTCTTTTTCAGAGACATCTTTCTTTTCTTCATAGACGACTAAGAATCCAGAAAATTTAAGAGTGGATCCTGTAGCTCGCAGCAGCATGTTTTGATTGGTTATGATATCGCAGGAAACCGTATCGTAGATGGCTGGGTTCATTTGAGAAGCTAAAAAACGACGCCAAATCAGTAGGTATAATTTGTATTGATCAGTTGTCAGATAGCTTTTAAGTTCCTCTGGACTATATTGCAAGCTAGTAGGTCTTATAGCCTCGTGTGCGTCTTGGGCATTTTTTTTACTCGAATACTGTTTTCCTTGATCAGGAAGAAATTCCTTGCCATATACTTTGGTAATATATTTGCGGGCTAAGTCAATTGCTTCGGGGGCAATACGGACAGAATCGGTACGCATATAAGTAATTAACCCCTCAGCTCCTGTATTGCCAAGATCAATTCCTTCATAGAGGCCTTGTGCAATATTCATAGTGCGCGATGCGGAAAATCCAAAATGCCGACTCGCTTCTTGTTGCAAAGTAGAGGTAATAAAAGGGGGTACTGGATTGCGTTTTTTCTCTTTTCTTTCAACAGATTGCACTTTATAAGAAGAATTTTGTAGTTGAGCTACAATCTTATGAGCTGCTTCTTCATGATTAATAAGGATGCAATCTTTACCAGGCACTGCTTCTTTTTCTACTTTTTTCCCGTCGATTGCATGCAAGCTAGCATAAATTGGAGTGCTGTTTTTATCTGTTTGTAAAATAGATTGAATATTCCAATATTCAACAGGAATGAAAACTTCAATTTCCTTTTCTCTATCAACGACTAACTTTAACGCAACGGATTGAACACGGCCTGCAGAAAGCCCTCCATCGCGCGCGCCTTGTACTCGTCGCATGAGAATAGGTGAAATCTTATATCCTACAATTCGATCGAGCAACCTGCGTGCCTGTTGCGCATCTACGAGACCTTGATCAATCTGACGAGGATGCTTTAATGCCTCCGATACGGCTTCTTTAGTAATTGCATTAAAAGTGACTCGTTTAAATTTAGTTCCTTTAGGGAGAATAGAAGCGATATGCCATGCAATGGCTTCTCCCTCTCTATCAGGGTCTGGAGATAAGTAAACAATACTTACCTGTTTTGCTGCTTTTTTTAAGCGATCAATTACATCCTTTTTATCGGGCATAATTGTGTATTGTGGCTCAAAGTCATTCTCGACATCAATTCCAAAACCCTTTTGGGGCAAATCGCGTATATGTCCCAATGAGGATTCGAATAGGTAGTTTGATCCTAAGAGCTTTCTTAAGGTTTTAATTTTCGCCGGAGATTCTACAATAATTAATGCTTTTGTCATTATAACCTATGTATATCTATTTTAAACCAGCAGTACAACAAGACTGTTTTAAAAGACAAGTCACAAAATTGATTAAAAGTGGGCAGCTTAAGTGCTATGCTTGTCAAAATCAAGATAAATTTCTCCTAAGCCGTCTTAAAACTTTACTATTATGGAGTTGAAAATATATATAAATTTTTTTTTGGGGTATAGGTTTTTAAAAAAGATCATTTTTAAATCAAGTCATAGAAGACATAGATCCTTAAGATATGGGAGCCGTAAGGGCTGTTTCAGAGATTTTTAGCATCTCCCATTTAAAGTAATGTGTTTAAGAATACTTTATTGATGTTCTATTTTTTTGTAATAAATTAGTTTATATTGTTTTTATATATTATATTATTATAATAGATATTCTTATTGTTATATATCAAAAATTCATTTAATTAAAAAAGATTAATTAATCTTTAATTCTAAAAAATATACAAAAATATGTTTAAATTATATTAAAAACTCTTCTTTTAAATTTAAACTTCTACGATCCCTAAACATAATGAGGAAATAACTACAATGAAGCCTATCTGTCCTTTCACGCCAACATCAAATCTAATAATAGAAAGGTCGCAAATTACACTGGATTTAGTCTCAAAAGATGTAAAGAAAGTTGTTTTTAAAAAGATGGGAAAGAGCATTGAGTCTGGTCAAGTTCAATGTCTTACATTTACATTTAGCGTGTTATCCAAAGTTCATATATATGAAAACTTAAAAAATGTTTTGCAAGAGGCTATGGGTAAGCAATCTATTTCTAATCAGACTAGGCATGCGGAATCAGATGCGGTGGAAAATCAATCAAAAGTCCCGTTAAATTTATCCTCAAAAAACGTAAAAAATGCATTTTTTGAATCTATGACAAGTCATAAAAATGAAAGTGGCGTTACTTCTCTTACATTTATCTTTACCACTCTATCTACAGACCCTATATATGAAGAAGTAGATTCTCAAAGAGAGAGTAAAGGTTCCGAAAAAAATAATCCTCCGCCTATTCCTTGGGCAACGCATCCTGCTAGGTGGGGTATTCCTCACCCTCCTTACGAGCTAGTAACTAAAAGAAAAAATCCTCTGGAAAAAATCATGGGATTTTTTCATAAGTGTTTTCCAAAAAGATCTTTTCCGGTACCTCAAGCTCGGGATACTTCATATGCTTTTGATAGTGGTTGTGAGTGCGGTGTAGGTTTAAATAAAGCTCTGACAATCGAAAAGGAGCATATTTATGAAATACCTCGCCAGTTTGAGCCTGTTATTTATCTGAAAGTACTCCCTTAAAGTAAAAAGAATAAGACTGATTTTTCCTATAAGTCTTGACGGCAAACAGAGAGGATTATTACTCTTGAAGTAAAATTCTTTTTTAAGGAAAAATTTTATGGCTAAACGCCTTTTTATTTTTATGATACTTTTTTTTTGTTCTTCGTGTAATTCACAAAAAAATATCATTGTAGTAGATGACTTTGAAAGCTTAAGTGGTAAGCATACCCCTGCTTGGAAGTATATTAAAACCAAAGAAGATTTCGAATATTTAAATCTTTTTTCCCATATGTATGAGCAGCGTAGGCCTTTACTAAAAGATCCCGGTGTGCCTTATCGCATCCCTAAGACGATTCATTTTATTTGGCTTGGTCCAAAGTCATTTCCATTAGCTTCTGTGGAGAATGTACGTATGTGGATGGCAAAGCATCCAGATTGGGAGATAAATTTTTGGACAGATCGTAATCGACCATCTCCTTGTCCGGGAATGAAACAACGTTTGATAAACAGTCTCTCTTTTACGCAATTGCGGGATTATTTTGTAATTTCTGATAACTATGGAGAGCAATCCGATCTATTGCGCTATGAGATTTTATTTCAAGAAGGAGGGATTTATGTCGATCACGATGTAAAATGTTTTAAGGAATTTGATTTGCTAAATCGAGCTTATGATTTTTATTGCGGTATTGATATGCCGTATACAAGTAGTTTACCGTCTTGTATTTGTACTACAAATAGTTTAATTGGAGCAAAACCTAACCACCCTATCTTAAAGCAGTGTATGGATTTATTGACTAATAAGTGGGATATAATCCAAGAGGAATATCAGGGGAGCGATCGAGATGCTACACTGAATCGCGTTTTACATCGTACTTTTTGGCTATTTGGAGAGGCGGTAAAGAACAAAAACAATCAAGGAGAGAATCAAGATATTGTCTTTCCGGCTTATTATTTTGATGCGCCAAAAGATGAGTTAGCGATTTTTGCACGGCATCAATATGCAGGAAGTTGGCATGAGACAGAGTCTGTATTTGAGAAGATGGTTCGTAAAAAGCTGGTTGTGATTTGCAAAAAGCTGAATCAAATGTATCTTTGTTTTGGTATTCTAGGGACATTAAACATTTTGGGCTTTATAGGGCTTTTCCTCTTCATGCGTAGGTTGTCAAGAACGTGATTAATGATGAAAAGTTAAGGGAATACAATTTCCATGGTTTTATCCCTGGCCCTCAAGAGAAAGTATCTGTTTTTCTTAAAAGAGCAGACTTAGCTAAGTACCAGAGATCTTCTCATCAAGCAATAGCCATTGTGCAATACTTATTTGATGTTTGCCCAAGTTGGGTAAAAATTGAGCCCACTAATCGATTACATCTTTGGGAAGCTGCTGCTACCTATATAGAAGAGAGTCAGGGTATTTTTACTCCCATTGTGCAAATGAAAAAAAAGGGAGTCCCTTTCTGGTGCTCTCAAGAAGAAATCCTAGCACATGAGCTTATTCATGCTACGCGAATTGCTTTTAAGGAGAGCCTTTTTGAAGAAGTATTAGCGTACAAAACCTCGCGTAACTGGCTTAGGCGTTATTTTGGTCCTATCTTTTTTCATCCAAGAGAAGCTGTACTATTTTTATTTTTTTTGGTTGGAATTTGGTGTTATCAGTTAGGTTATTTGTTTTTTTTCGAGGATTTACCCAGTCTAACTTTATGGATTCCTTGTATTCTAGCAGGGTTATTAATCATAAGGGTTGTGATTGTGCAAACCATTTTCTCCTTATGCCTTAAAAAAATCTACAAGCTTCTAAAGCAGCCTGATAAAGCACTCGGCTTTGCTTTAAGACTCAGTGATAGAGAAATCATCGATTTCGCTTTTAAATCTCTTGATAAAATGCAAAAGTATATAGGCAAAGCAAAAGAAAAAAGCTTACGTTGGTATATGTTAGCTCTAATATATCCGATTAAAAATAGATATTAATCAGCTGGAAGTAATTTTGCATACTTTGCAACTAAAGAGCGTAGTGTTTTAGATTGAGAAAAGAATACATCGTATGTTGTGCCAAGGGATGTGTTGTATTGCTTTTGGATAATTCCTAAACCAAAGTCCTTGTGAAATACTCTATCTCCTTCCTGAAATTTTTTTTTCTCTACTTGTTGGTGGGTGTAGGTTTCTATGGGTTTTTTACAAGGCATTTGAATAAATGCAGAAGGGATTTCGCTTAAGAATCGACTGGGTCTCATTATTTTAGCTATTCCCCAGAGATGGCGTTGACGAGCTGCTGTCAGGAACAAAAGGTCTTTAGCACGTGTCATGCCTACATAGCATAATCTACGTTCTTCCTCTAAAGCATCAGGATGACCGACTGCGTTAATATGAGGGAGCAACTCTTCTTCTAGTCCTACCATAAATACGCAAGAGAATTCAAGGCCTTTACCATTATGTAAAGTCATAAGACGAATATGATCGTTCTGTTCTGGTTTCTCTGGGCTAGATTTAAGAGTTAGCTCTTCTAAAAACTGAGCTAAAGAAGCTTCTTTGTTTTCTTCTTCCCATTCTGTTGCTTTGGTAATCAACTCTTCTATATTTCCTCTTCGATCTTGGTAGCTATCTGGATCTTCACGTAGGTAATCAAGGTAGTGGGATTGGTGAATAATTTGTTCAATGAGCAAAGAGAGTTTTGTCTTTTGCAAAGCACTTTTTTGCAGTGAGAGAATCAGATCGATGTATTCTTTTAGACCCTGCAGCTGTTTAGCAGAGAGCTTACAGGGAATTTGATTATTGAGAATGCCTTGAATACACGTTAGGATGTTGACTTTACACTTTTCTACCACTTCGCGTAATTTTTGAAGAGTCGTATCCCCTAATCCTCGTTTTGGTAGATTAATGGTACGCGAAAAAGCGATAAAATCTGTGCTAGCCAAAGTCATGCGCAACCAAGCTAATATATCTTTGATTTCTTTTCGTTGATAAAAGGAGAGTCCTCCAACGATTACATAAGGAATATTTTCTTTTAGTAGATAGTCCTCAAATAGACGAGATTGAGAGTGCGTGCGAAAGAAAATAGCACATTCATTTAAACTCATTTTCTGGTCTATGTGCAGTTTATGGATCTGAGAAATGACAAAACGAGCTTCTTCATATTCATTGTCAGCAAGATACAGGGTAATTTTTTCCCCCTCTATTCTCTTGCTCCACAGGTTTTTAGGATATCTTCCTTGATTATGTTGAATCAGAGAGTTTGCTGCTTTTAAAATGAGAGAATGGCTACGATAGTTTTCTTCTAAAGCGATGACTTTAGCTCCTGAAAAATCTTTTTCAAAATTTAGGATATTGTGCACATTAGCACCTCTCCAAGAATAAATGGATTGGTCAGGATCTCCAACTGCAAAAACGTTATTGTGATGAGCTGCTAATAGACGAATCAAAATGTATTGTGCCATATTAGTATCTTGATATTCATCAATTAAAATAAAGGACCAGCGCCTCTGATATATATCTAAAATCTGACTGCTTGTTTTAAGTAAACCCACGGTTAAATATAGCAGGTCATCAAAGTCAAGTGCATTGTATTCTTTGAGCTTTTGTTGGTACATTCCGTATACTTGACAAAGAGGCTTTTCATCAAAAGGGATGTTTTCTGGTTGGGTCAATGCATTTTTTGCTTGAGAAATCTGCGTTTTTAACGTTTTAAGAGTAGCTTTGTCTTCTTTTAGCCCCAGTGTTTTTAAGCATTCTCTAATGACTTTTTCGCTATCTTCTTCATCATAAATGGTAAAATCACTGCGGTAATTCAAGTGAGTGATCGATTCACGCAAAATACGTGCGCATAAGCTATGAAAAGTACAAGAGAGTATTGTTTCTTGAGTTAGATGAAAAATCCTTTGACGCATTTCACCAGCGGCTTTGTTGGTAAAGGTCACAGCTAAGATCTCAGAGGAAGGAACGCCTATTTTAAGCAAATGGGCAATGCGATAGGTTACTACTCTAGTTTTACCAGAGCCTGCTCCAGCTAATACAAGTAAGGGTCCTTCAATATGAGTTGCTGCAATACGTTGTTGGGAATTGAGTTGTTCTAGAAAATCCATACCACCGAAACTTAAAATTTTTGAATCGATGATAGGAAATTACTGCTTTTAAACCCAAGTAATCTGATAAATTCTTGGGTTTAAAGGCAAATTAAAACATGTTTTAGAAGGGATAACCGACATACTTGGCTTACATGTCTCTTGGTGCATTTCTATCGCGAGGGTTTATCGTATTGTTGCGATCTCTCATCATATTGTTTCTGCTATCTCTGTAATTACCTTTATTGTCTTTGTAATTACCATCATCCATCATCATCGTGTTGTCATCACAGCACTTTGGTGCTCTTTTGCAGCATGTTTTTGGCTTACAGCACTTTGGTTTTTCAGATTGCATCAATCTTGTAGGCTCGCAGCATCCCTCTGTAGTACAAGCTGGCTCTCTTGTAGGTACGCAGCATCCCTCTGTAGTGCAAGCTGGTGTTCTTGTAGGTTCGCAAGGTTTGCAGCAAGGTTTAGGGCACTTAGGTTTGCAGCACTTAGGCTTAGGGCAGCATGGCGCCTTAGGCTTAGGACAGCATTTAGGCTTGCAGCACTTAGGTTTAGGGCAGCACTTAGGTTTGCAGCACTTAGGCTTAGGGCAACACACTGGCTTAGGCTTAGGGCAGCATACAGGCTTAGGTTTAGGGCAACATACGGGCTTAGGAGCAGGAGCGCAACAGTCATCTCCATTCATACCGTTGTTGTTTGATTCATCATCTGCTCTTTTTCTTCCCCAACGTCTGCTATTATTATCATATCTGTCATCTTTATTATAGACATCGTCTCTTTGCATCATGTCTGCTTGCAGTTGCTTAGCGTTACGTGCTCCAACTAGATCACTTGTATCAGCAAACTCTTTAGAACTGTTCTCTTGGGATATATATCCTTCTTTTTCAAACCCATCGTTCTGAGCAGGAGAGTGATCTCGAGCCATACTGAATGTTGTTTGTAACAAAGCCAATCCAATGGCTAATAAATACTTCTTCATTTTTTTCCCCCTTTAATCCGCATGGGTAATAGTGTTTCTCTATTTCTGGACATTAATAAAAAAGTATTTTTTTTAAAAACATTTTTTGTTGTTTTAGAAATTTATCTAAATTATCTATATAAGATATGTTTAGTTGAATTGCCTTTTTAAGACTCACATATACAGTGTTTTAAAAATAAATAATGGATGATATTTTAGTGTCTGTGATAAAATTAATATAATATGTTTAATTATCAGTTTTTTTTCTTAGCAATTTGGAGTTTTTGCCTTTCTGTAACAGGATTAGAACTGAAATTGGGGGTGGATTGTTTATTTGAAGAGAGCAATATTGTTAAGTTACGAGGCAAAAAACTAGGACTTATTACCAATCAAACAGGGGTTAATAGCAATCTTTCTTCTACCATCGAGTTATTTTTAAACCATGATACTCAGCTCATTGCCTTATTTGCGCCAGAGCATGGTTTATATGGTTTAGAACCAGCGGGAGTCAAAGTAGAGTCGCAAAGTATCAATGGTTTGCCTGTATATAGCTTATATGGAACCACTAGGCGAGCTACTTCAAACATGTTGCAAGGGATTGATTTACTGGTTTTTGACATACAAGATATCGGATGCCGATCTTATACTTATCTTACGGCCCTTTGTTATATTTTAGAAGAGGCAGCTAAACGTAAAATTTCAGTGATAGTGCTAGATCGCCCTAACCCTATGGGCGGCTTGATTGTAGATGGGCCCATGTTAGAGGATAAATGGCGATCTTATATCGGATATATCAATGTTCCTTATTGTCATGGAATGACAATCGGCGAGTTGGCTTGTTATTTTAATCAAGAGTATCACATTGGATGCGATTTAGAGGTAATTCGCATGAAAGGGTGGCAAAGATCGATGTCCTTTAGGGATACGAAGTTATGTTGGATTCCTACAAGTCCTAATATTCCTGAAGCAGAAACCCCTTTTTTTTATGCTTCTACTGGAATTTTAGGAGAATTAGGAATCGCAAATATCGGCATAGGAAGCACTCTGCCTTTCAAAATTGTAGGGGCCCCTTGGATTAATGCAAAGCAGTTTGCTAAAAAGTTAAATGCACAGAAATTACCCGGTGTTATTTTTCATCCCTGCTACTACCGCCCTCTTACAGGGCTTTATCAATCAGAGAACTGCCAAGGAGTTTTATTATTTATTCTCGATCATAAAATTTATAAGCCGCTTAGTGTGCAATATATGATCATAGGTCTTTTAAAAAGTCTTTATCGAGAACAGTTTACAAATAGACTCAAGCAGTTAGGAGCGGAAAGAAAGCAAGTTTTTTGTAAAGCTAATGGAAATGAATACATGCTTGAGGTATTAAATAACGAAGAGTATGTTGCTTGGAAGCTAATCAGCTATCAATTTGAAGATCGTCAAAAGTTCTTGGCAAAACGTGGTGCTTATTTGCTCTATTAATTAGCACTTGTAGCTTTAATTTGCTAAAAAGCGTTCTCTTTGCATTGACAAAAATAGATTGTGTTTTGTAGGATTTGCTATGCAAAATCAATAAAAATTAGGAGTTGTTTTATGTCAGCTAATCATATGCAGCCACTCGGAGATAAAGTTCTTATAAAAAGAGCTGCTGCCAAAAAATCTAAAAGTGGAATTTTATTACCAGAATCCGTGCAAGAAAAATCCCGAGAAGCGGAGGTTGTTGCAGTAGGTCCTGGTAAATACGATGAACAAGGCAAATTAAGACCTATGCACGTAAAAGTGGGAGATTATATTCTTTTTTCTTCCTATGCTGGTACTGAAGTAAAAACAGAGGATGAGCAAGCTGAATATCTGATTATATCTCAAGATGATATTCTCGGAGTTCTTGTTTAAATTTTAAGCCTTAAAGGAGATATGCTATATGGCTAAAATGCTGCAATTTAATCAAGAAGCCCTAAAATCTATTTTAGAAGGGGTAAAAAAATTAGCTAAAGCAGTAGCTGCAACAATGGGCCCCAAAGGTCGTAATGTTGTGATTAATAAAGGAGAAAAATCTCCTCTTTGTACCAAAGATGGAGTAACTGTTGCACAAGAAATTTTCCTCAAAGATCCCTTTGAAAATGTAGGAGCACAACTGGTCAAGCAAGCTTCTAGTAAAACATCAGATATTGCAGGCGATGGTACAACGACTGCAATTGTCCTTGCATATGCTATTTATAAAGAAGGTGTGAAAAATGTGGGAGCTGGTGCGAATCCGATGCTGCTGAAAAAAGGCATGGATAAAGCGGTTGCTCACTTGCTAACCGCTTTAGACAAATTAGCAATCCCTATTACAAGCGATGAAGAGATCAAGCAAATTGCGACAATTTCCGCCAATAATGACGCTGAAATTGGAGAAATTGTAGCTAGGGCCATACAAAAGGTGGGTCAAGATGGCATAATCACCATTGCAGAAGCAAAGGGGATTGATACTGTTTTAACGGTTGTAGAAGGTATGCAGATTGATAAAGGATATCTTTCTCCCTACTTTGTGAATAGTGCTGAAAAAATGCTCGTTGAATATGAAAACCCTTTGATTTTGATAACGGATAAAAAGTTATCACAAGTTAAGGAATTAGTTCCTATTCTTGAAAAAGTAAAAGAAACCAAGCGACCTTTTCTGATTATCGCAGATGGCATGGAAGAAGAGGTACTCACTACTTTAGTTATCAATAAACTAGGAGAATCCCCACTACCTGTATGTGCTATTGAAGCTCCTTCTTTTGGTGATAGGAGGAAAGCTCTTTTAGAAGACATGGCGATTCTTACCGGAGCTACTTTAATCACAGAAAGTCTAGGGCTTTTTGTAAAAGATGCAGGCCTAGAAGTTCTTGGAACAGCAAAGAGCATTAAAATCTCTAAAGATTCTGCTACGATTATTGATGGTTTTGGGGATAAAAAAATTCTTCAAGAAAGAATATCTTTTTTACGGGCAGAGATTGAAAGAGAGACCTCCGACTATGCAAAACAGCATTTGGAAGAAAGGCTATCTAAATTATCCGGCGGTGTAGCTATTATCAATGTAGGAGCCGGTACTGAAACTGCACTCAAAGAGAAAAAAGAGCGTGTTGAAGATGCTCTACATGCAACTCGTGCTGCTGCTAAAGAAGGAATTGTAGCAGGAGGAGGAGTTGCGCTTCTACGAGCTATTAAGGCTCTAGACTCTATTACATCTAGTGGTGATGAGGCAATTGGTGTAGAAATCATCCGTAGGGCTGCATTTGCTCCTGCAGCTGCAATTGCTCATAATTGCGGCAAACAAGGAGACTTAATTGCTGAGAAAGTATTTGAGCAAGCAGGTAACTGGGGCTATAATGGTCTTACAGATCAGTTTAGTAATTTAGTTTTAGATGGAGTCATCGATCCGGTGCGTGTAACTAAAAGTGCTCTTATGCATGCAGCTTCTGTTTCTGGTATGCTATTAACAGTTGCTGCTGTCATTACAGAAACCCCCAAACCCAAATCAAAAGCAGTTCCTTCTATGCCTAATATGGGCGGAATGAACGGCATGATGGGCGGTGGTATGGGTATGGGTGGTATGGGTTTCTAAGTAACCTTTAATCTTACCTCATAAAGGAGTAGCTCTTTTATGAGGTTTTGTTATGCACGTCATTTTCTCTTAAACTCTTCAAGTCCAATTACAAGTTATCTTTTTACAAGCCATGTTGCATTAGAAATATTCATCTCTTCATAAAGATTAATAAAAAAAATTTTTGATAAATAATAAATTTTTTATTTACTTAAAATGTTTAAAGAATTTACCATCGAACAGTGAATTTAAGCAAATATCTTAACTTGCTTAAAATAACAGGTGATATATGGACGCTAAAGAACTGCAAGAGATTGATTTTTTCTTACAAGCAAGCGAGCAATTTATTAAAAATCTTGAAGAAATGAGAGAAGTTTATATCCAATCAGCAGAAAAAGAAGTTCTGCTCGATGAAGAAGCTCCTGTTATGGAAGAGATTATTGATTCTTGGCAGGCTCTTTATCAAAATATAAAGCAACTGCAAGATCTATGGGAAAGAAGATCTTCTTTTCATAAAGATTATAAAGTAGATCTTTTAAATCGCATGAAGCAAGAATCCTCTTTCATATATATGAAATTGCAAAAAAACCTACAAGAAGGAGAATGAAATGTCAGCTATAACCAGTAATTCAGTATTTTCACCAAGTTCAATGGGTGCTATATCAGAAGAGGCTAAAGGTAAAAAAAGTGGAGGGGGCAAAGGAGGAAGCAAACCTGGAGGAAGCAAGCCTAAAGGAAGCAAAACTGAAGGAAGTAAGCCAAAAAATGAGCCGAAGAAGCCTTTTATGATAAAAGGGCCTATACCTCCAAAAGAATTTCGAGATCCTGATATAATTTATGCAGAAACTAATCCTCCTGGTCTCCCTCCTGGCCAAAGACCTTGGGATAAGAAGGAGAACAATTCCTTGCAATCAGAGGAAGCTGCTATTAAAACAGTCATGAGCTGGAAGAGTCCATCTGTATATAGTGCATATGCTAAAAATGCTCGTGGTGCATCTTCTGGTGGGTCTGGGCTCAAAACATATGATGGTGGTAAAGTAATGGCTGTAGGTTCTAGCTCAAATACTGGCTCTAAAGATCTTGCTGTGTGTTCTACCGGTACAAAGGATAGCTGCACTATTTCTTAGAAGTTTCAACCTTAAGATCGCTCTTGAAATAACAAGAGCGATCTTAATATTTTAAGAAAAGTAGTTTTTAATGAAGGAAATGAGTTCTTTAACTGCAATTCTTTGTTGTTGCATCGAATCGCGATCTCTAATTGTAACTGTCTCCTCTGCACTTTCAAAAGTATCAAAATCAACTGTAATACAAAGTGGTGTTCCAATTTCATCATTGCGGCGATAGGCTTTACCTACATTCCCTGTATCTTCATATTTAATACGACCAATGCCAAGTTTTTGTAAGAAGTGCTTAATTTCTTTAGCTTTTGTCACAATTTTTTCATTGTTACGGGCTAAGGGAACAACCGCTACTTTAATCGGAGCTAGATGAGGTTTTAGTTTTAGAACAATACGCTTTTGTCCTTCTGGTAACATCTCTTCTGTAAAAGCTTGCGTTAGAATGGCTAATACGCCACGGTCTAAACCAGCAGAAGGTTCAATAACAAATGGAATGATATACTCTTTGGTCTGAGGATCTTGAATTCCAAGTTTTGTATTTGAATCACTATTAGCTGCTACACTCGCAAACAACTTAAATTCTTCTTTGGCTTTGGTGTGAGATCCTAAATCGAAATCTGTTCGATTGGCAATCCCTTCTAATTCTTCAAAGCCATGTGGAAACCTATATAAAATATCAGTAGTAGCTTTTGAATAATGCGCCAGTTCTTCTTTTTTTTGTGGTTGTAATTGAAGATTTTCTGTTAGAAGGCCTTGTTCTTTCCACCAATTTAATCGATTTTCTACCCAGATTTTATGCCAGGTTTCATCTTCACCTGGTTTTACAAAAAATTCGAGCTCCATTTGCTCAAATTCGCGTACCCTAAAAATAAAATTTCTGGGGGTAACCTCATTGCGGAACGCTTTTCCAATTTGTGCAATACCAAAGGGGATTTTTCTTGAGGTTGAATCGACTACGTTTTTGAAATTGATAAAGATGCTTTGTGCTGTTTCTGGACGAAGATAAGCAAAGCTTGTTCCATCATCAACAGGCCCTAAATTAGTGCGAAACATCAAATTAAAATTGCGGGCTTCTGTTAAGTCTTTAGATCCGCAATGATCACATGTGTGGTCAACAATATGATCTGCTCTCATACGGTGCTTACATTGACGGCAATCCACCATAGGATCGGTAAAGGTATCTTCATGACCGGAGTACTTCAGTGTTAAACGATGGGTAATGATCGAGCAGTCTAAACCCTCAATATCATCTCTTTCATATACAATAGATTTCCACCAGGCTGATTTCAAATTATTTTTAAGCTCAACGCCTAAAGGACCATAGTCATATATTCCTTGAAGGCCCCCGTAAATTTCAGAACTTTGAAAGATAAAACCTCTTCTTTTACAAAGAGCCACAATGTCATCCATCGATATTTTTCTGTCCATTTTTTCTCCCAGATCAGTTGAGCTATGATTATAGTTACTCTAGTATTTTTGGGAAAAGAATAGCTGAGAATAGGGTTTTTTCAAGAGTTTATCTAAAATAGTAAATGTTTATTTTTTTCTGTTAAATGTGTACTCTCTTCGAGTTTTCCTAACAAGAAGGTATAAAATATGAATATCAGTAATTTTTTAGAAAAGTCCCTATATGATGCAGCTTTAGGGGCAACAGGTGCAGTTCTCTCAGGTTATTTTTTAAAAAGATGGATTACAGTTCTTTCCCCTATGAATGGAGCCGTCTATATGTTAGCTCAAACAGTTGCCGCTCATGTTCTAAATAGGCTGGTAGGAGGAAAAAAAGATTTAGGGGAAAGTGATAAATTAAGACGTTTATTTAGTATTTTCGGTGGCATATGCATAGCTACAAGAGCTACCAATATAACTTTTAATACAGCTAAATGGACTTTTGTTAGTTCCTTTATCATCTCTTCTTTTATAAAAGGATTTTTAGAAGAGATGGCTACTGATTAGGAGCAAGAAGAACCAAATGAAAATAGTACAACGCTTACAATCAGCTTGGCAGAATGATTCTTTTTACATGCAAACAACTTCTAGAAATGCAGCTAGCATCTTTAAAGCAGGAGCAGTTGGAGTTTTAGCAGGCCGTATTACCAAAGTTATTTCTCCTAGAGATGGAGCGATTCGCTCAATAGCTAATAAAGTTTCTGATACCTTTGTCAATTTTATGGAAAACAGATTTGCAAAAGAGCCATTCATGTCCGATGAAGATAAAGATTTGGAAAAGGACTTAAGACTCCTTGTAAAAATAGGTTTAAATTACTGTCTTAGCACAACTATCTGCTCTTTAGCAAGAATGAGAGGCTTTGAAAAAATGAAGGGCTTAAGAGTTTTTGGTTTTAATATAGCTGTAATACAATTTTTAGGTGTATCATTTGCTATAAATATCGCAATCGAAATGGCATTTAAAGCACTTTTTCCCTCTCCAGATCCAAGAGGCTCTTCTTAAAATCTTTACAGCTCTTTTGAATAAAGAGAGCTGTTTAATGAATAAGAGGTTTCCTGTTCAAAAGCAAATGGCAAGTTATCATCTTCTATTGCTTGTATAGAGGTTAGCGTAAGAGACTCCATTTCTGTAAAATCTCTTTGGCTATCAGATAAGAAAAAGAAGTCTTCTTCAGAATCTTCTAATAGACTTAATTTACCGCAGAGAACAAAAGGGAGGGGCTGTTGTTTTGTGTTTAGGAAATCGAGCTTCATTTTTTCTACGACTTCTAGAAATTTAAGAGTTTGGGTTTCCGGGTCTTTTTGTAGATGAGCAAGATAAATATGTCCAATAGGCGTATTTTTGTTTTTGATAATAAAATCTAAACAGCCTTCACCCTCTTTTTCTGGATCCTTAAAGGGATTAAATTGGGCATTTTCCATAGGATACTTACTAGCAATAAAAAAACCATCAAGAGAAGAGTCAAAGTGTTTTTTGGAAGATGGGTTCATGTATAAGAAATGAGCATAGCCCTCCAGAAGAAGTACATATAAACCATCAGCATAATGAGTATCTATGTCTTGGATGCAGACCACATCAGCATCTTGTGATAAAATTAATTCAGCTAAAAAATCTGCTGGAATCTTTAAACAAGACTCAAGATTTAAGATATGAAGATTTATGAGAAACTCTTCCTTTTCTATACAGTCACCGGGCAAATAAATGAGCTTATCGGAACTGTTTTTAGTTGAATCACTAGGTCTTGTTTCTTGAATTATAGGAAACTTGCTTTCTGTTTCTCCATAGAGGGTCGCTGAAATGGCAAGTATTAATGTGTATTTAAGGATGAATTTCATAGCAAGCTCCTCTAGATTTTTAAAAGAGAGTATTGCAAGAATGAAAAAAAAAGTATAATAAAAGTTTTTCTAAAGATCGTGTTTGAAATAAAACGCTCTTGCTGAAAATCAAGTAAATCAGGATGATATAACCCCTATGCACTGGTAGCTCAGCTGGATAGAGCACCCGGCTACGAACCGGGAGGTCGGAGGTTCGAATCCTCTCTGGTGCATTTTTTCTTTTAGAGAGCTATCTATGATTGTAAAAAGATTCTCAACCGGGCCAATAGATACGAATAGCTATTTGCTTATCTGCCCATCTTCTAAGTCAGCCGTTGTAATTGATATGGGGCAAGATAGCGCTAAAGAGCTTAGCTCTTATGCAAAAGAGCACCAATTAAAACTAGAAAAAATCCTTCTTACTCATTCTCATTGGGATCATATTGCAGACATTTCTCATTTGAATATACCGGTTTATATACATCAAGACGATGAAGCTAATGTTATAAACCCTGGTTCTGATGGGCTTCCTCTTTTTATTCCTATTCAAGGGGTAAAAGTAGATCATCATCTAAAAGATGGTGAGATGATTGAGGTAGGAGATCTGCGTATTAAGGTCATTCATACTCCCGGTCACACACCAGGGGGTGTATGTTTTTATCTAGAAGAACAGAAAATACTCTTTTCAGGAGATACATTATTTCAAGGAGCTATTGGTCGAATGGATTTGCCAACAGCATGCCCTCCTCTTAAAATGATAGAATCTTTAAAGAAGCTAGAAGCTCTTCCTCAAGAAACTATTGTCTATCCAGGACACGGAGAGAAAACTACAATTAAGCAAGAGATCTCAAACATTCATGCAATGGAAAAACTTTTACACAAGAGGACAATATGAGTCGTTTACTGATTGGGAAAAAAGCTCCTTCTTTTAGATCAAAAGCGGTGCAGGGAGAAAAAATAATAGAGGGGTTTTCTTTAGATGATTTTTTAGGGCAGTATGTCGTATTTTTTTTCTATCCTTTAGATTTTACCTTTGTTTGTCCAACGGAATTACATGCTTTTCAAGAAGCTCTTCCACAATTTAAGCAGAAAAATGCTCAGGTGGTTGGTTGCTCAGTGGATAGTGGATTTTCTCATTTAGCTTGGCTTTCTACTCCTAAAGCCAAAGGCGGCATTGAAGGGATAGAATATCCGATTGTTTCTGATCTGAATAAGAAAATAGCTAGTGATTATTGCGTATTGCACGAAGAAGAAGGAATTGCCTACCGCGGTTTATTTTTAATCGATCGTCAAGGAATTATCCGTCATCTTTTAATCAATGATTTTCCTATTGGACGTTCGGTCGAGGAAGCTTTACGCGTTTTAGATGCGTTAATTTGCTTTGAAGCTCATGGAGAGGTTTGTCCTGCTAATTGGAGTGTGGGTAAAAAAACCATGCAACCGGACACAGCAGGATTGGTTAATTATTTTAACTAAGAAGTATAGCTGGTTAAGAAGTCATAGAGATCTTTTTGAGAAGTAACGAAAGTGCTTTGGTATAAAAAACAAATGGCAATGCTGCGTTTGATGATATCTGCGTCCCCTACTCCAGGCATGCAAATAGCTGATAGTTTGGGGAATGCTTTTGGATTTTTAAGCATTTTTAGCCCTTGTTTATAATCAGATAAGCTAAAACCTTCTTCTTTTACTCTAAAATAGATGAGTAACCTATTGTAGAGCAGCATTTGAATGCCACATGGTAATCCTTCGCTTCCTTTGGGAGGATTACCAAATTTTTCTGCTAGTTGACAAGCGGATTCACAAAGCTTAGGGCTGCAAAACTCTCCTTTTTCTGCTTCTCCAAATAAAAAAACCGTATGACGCATCTCTTCCTCCTTGGAAAGGGGCTTATTTATTTCTTTATATTTTTTCAAAAAAAAACTCAACAGATCTCTGGTCATTTTTTTACTTATCTTTTTTGAGTAAAGTTGTTGTAGGAAATTCTTTGTATAATTAAAACTAATATTTTAATTTATGGAGGGTTAGATGCTGAGAATTTTCCTTTTATCTCTGATTATCAGTCA
Source organism: Candidatus Rhabdochlamydia sp. T3358 (assembly GCF_901000775.1). Taxonomy (GTDB): domain Bacteria; phylum Chlamydiota; class Chlamydiia; order Chlamydiales; family Rhabdochlamydiaceae; genus Rhabdochlamydia. Next base: position 13,301 of record NZ_CAAJGQ010000020.1, on the reverse strand, counting down.
TATGGGATTTATCTCTGTGCAATCTAAAGAGCAAATAGAGGAGAATTTTCCTGATGCTGTTTATCAATTAATTGATCAAAATGACTTTTTTAAAGCAAAATGTATGCTTATTCAAGAAATCTCTCAAAATCTTTTTCTTGCTGAAAGATTTGATTATGAAAACTATCAAAATATTAAAAATCAGGCCTTTGAAAGATTAACAAGAGATTGTGAGAATATACCATTAATTTTTTATCAGCTATTTGAAAAGATTAGTTGGAAGGATATGCAAAAAGAGCTAACCGCTTATCAAGAAAAAATACAAAGACAAATGCAAGCTTTTTTTGTTTCTGTGTCTACGCAGGATTCTTTTTATCAACTTCCTTTATTAGAAGAGGATAAAAAAAATATTAGGATCATTATCAAAACAATGGCAGAAAAGGGACTAGTAAAGTTACTACTTGAGCGGCGCTACCTAGAGAAAAAAGGAGATCAAGTAAACTACATTCATCCTTTGCGCTTTATTGGGTACATCTTTTCCGATCAAAAGCTAAAAGATTGTATGCGCCAAATTAAGACCAGCAAATTTAAGTGGAATGAATTTATTAAAGGGTTTTCTCGTCGTATGGATGAAGAATACGCTGTAGATAACCTTACACGCTTTATACCAGAATTTGTGGAGCAGGTACATCCACAACACCCCGAACGCATTGAGGGTTTTATGAGAAAAAAATCTTGGGAAGAGTTTGTTGCTGATTTATTAAATTAAAGATAATCTATGAAAGAAAAATCGATTAATTATTGGTTTTTTGGCTTCTATTTTTTATTAATAAGTACATTACATATTGTTCATTTGTTGCTAAAGCCCAGCGCAGCTATATGGTGTGTGGATGCAATAGGACAATGTGCTCTTGAAACTATTTTATTAATTATATTAGCTAAAACTCTCAGTTTATATGTTCCTTTTGCTATCAACATAGTTGGGTTGAGTCTATTTTTAATATTAGCTCATATCATTGATTTCCCTCTTGTTCGATTGATGGATATTTCTTTTTGGTTTGCTCTAAATTTTATGTTGCAAGAAGGAGGAGACAATATTTTAGAGCTACTTTATGCGAGTAATATCTCTTTAAGCAATTGGATTCTTTTATTTTTTGGCGCGGTTATTATCTTAATTTCAAGTGTATTGTGTTTTAAAAAAACACAATACTGGAGCGACAAAATTCCTCTTAATCTTTCTTTCAATTCTCTGGTTGTATTAGCAGGTGGTAGTTTTTTTTTACTATGTGGTTGGGATTTGGTAACTTTAGATAGAAAAATGCTGGGTAATATGCAAGCCTATCAAAAAATCCTACCTTGGAAAACAACTTTTTTTGTGAAAGAAAAAGAGTATTTAGAAGTAGATCAACCTATTTTGGCTTTGCAAGAGCATAATCTATTAGAGATCGAAAAAATCCAGTTAGATGCAAAGCCGGATATCTATTTATTCATAGTAGAGTCTTTAAGGGAAGACTTCATTAATCAAGAGATAGCTCCTCATTTGAGCTCTTTTAAAGAGCAGTCGCTTTCTTTTAAATTAGCTCTTGCAAATGCAAATGCAACGCATCTTTCCTGGTTTTCACTTTTTTATTCTCAATTACCGTTTCATTGGAATTCTTCATTATTAAAACAAAAAGCCATGGGAAGTCCTTTTTTACAAACACTGAAGGCAAGTGGGTATCGTATCCATGTATATGCCTCCTCACGCCTTGGTTATTATGGAATGGAAGAGAGCTTATTTGGTCGTAATCGGGCGCTTATTGATAAAATAGTGACACAGGATTCTGTAGAGAAGCCTACTTATTTAAAAGACCAAGCTGTTATCAATTGTTTAATTGAGGATATGCAACAGAATAAAGGGGGGCGAGTATTTATTACTTTTCTAGATTCTACACATTTAGACTATAGCTGGCCTCTTGAAAAAAAATCTGCTTTTGAACCAGTAGATCAAACACTTAACTATCTAAAAGCGCTTTCTAATAACAAAGAGTATTTAGAAAAAATTAAAAACCGCTATCGAAATGCGCTGCATTTTGTGGACTCCCTATTTGGTAGGTTTTTTATAGCTCTTGAATCGGATAAAGATGCTTTGGTGGTAATCACGGGAGATCATGGAGAGGAATTTTATGAACAAGGACATCTTTTTCATGCTTCTCATTTAAGTTACCCACAAGTTCATATCCCTCTTTATTATCGGTTAGGCAGCGATCCTAAATGGAGTGGGTGCACTTTAGATCGGCTCAGTTCGCATATGGATATTTTCCCTACTTTATTTCACTATTTATTGAAAAAACCATTTGTAGGAAATTATGAAGGACAATCTGTTTTAGATGAAAATCATTGGCCTTATGCAGTAATTACCCGGTTTAATGCTTGTTTTTCTCCTACAGAATTTTGTATTCACGATAAAGAATATAAAGCCATTTTTCGTGCGGAAAAGGATGTTTTTAGCTGTAGAAAATTACAACTCATAGATGTAAAAACATTGCATGATGATCTATTAACCAATAAAGAACAACTCATAGAAGAGCGATTTAGACCAGCCCTTCAAAGGGTGTTTGCTCCTCATGAGTAATGTACGAACTTGGAGCCTATCGAAATTGGATTCCTTGCTTGGGATCTGTTTCCCTTACCAGAGACGCTCTTATAAAACACAAGAAGAAATCAGAACCTACACAAGTCCTTTAAGCTTGCAAAAGTTTGCCAAAGAGCATGGATATTTCTCCCATGCGCCCTTGCTCTCTTTAGTATCTAGTGATAAAGAAGATTTAAGATTTGTACAAGAAGCATTAGAAAATACGATACAAGTAGATAGCAGTTGGCTTGATTTTTGTGTGACAGAGATTCTTTGTAAAGCATTGGCTTATCGTGATATTGCTTTAAACCAAGAGATAAAAGTTCCTGTTCGTAATTTACAAAATCAAATCACTTTAGAAACATTTGTTCTAGATCGAGTTTTTAACCTTTGGCAGCAGATGCCAGCTTTTGGGTGGACTCCAAAAAACCCTCATATTTCTTCCCTTTTAATTTTTCGAGGAACCGACTTTAGTCCCACTACTAGAAGAGGATTGGCTTCGCTTTTTAGCGATTTGGATATTTCTGGTCCTGGGTTTAGAGTTTTTAGGAAAGCAAAATTACAGATTCAAGAATGGTTAATAAAAGTTCATCAGAAGACAAATGCTGCGCGTGTAATGGGCTGTAGTTTAGGGGGAGCGCTGGCTGGACATACCTTTATCGAATATTGCGATCTATTAAGCAAAGAGCCCTCTATTGCTTTTCATCCTCCAGGAATATTTAGACGGGCAAAGAAAAACTGGAATCAGCTTGAAGAGAAAACTAAACAGCGATTTATTACCTATGTTGCGCAAGGAGATTTTGTCTCTAAAGTAGGCTCTCTTATTGGAGATAGATATATATTATCCATAGATGCGCAGCTAAATCCTTTAGTTGCGCATACTCTATTATTTGCAGGGCAGCCGCTACTTATTTGCCAAAATGCGCATGGGCTTTAAGTTCATGTTCAATTTCCAGTAGACGATTGTATTTGGCAACTCTATCTGTGCGACAAGGTGCTCCTGTTTTAATCTGTCCTGTTGAAAGAGCAACGCTTAAATCAGCAATTGTTGTATCTTCTGTTTCTCCTGAGCGATGAGAAATAACGGTTTTATATCGATTTTTTTTGGCTAGATCTATAGTCCCAAGGGTTTCTGATAGGGTTCCAATTTGATTGAGTTTAATTAAAATAGAATTAGCAACTCCTTGATCGATTCCTCTTTGTAGAAATTTTGGATTGGTTACAAAGATATCATCTCCGACTATTTGAATTTTTTTTCCTAATGTGGCTGTTAATTTATGCCACCCTTTCCAGTCATTTTGATCGAGAGGGTCTTCAATACTATCGATAGGGTATTTTTCGCATAGCTCACTAAGGTAGGAAATAAGCTCTTCTGCTGAGCGTGAGCTAAAAGGCATACCTGCAGCTTGTTTTTTTCTTTCAATATAAGATCTGCTACAGCTGTCATAAAATTCAGAGGCTGCGCAGTCCATGGCAATAGTTATTTGATGACCTGGTTCATAGCCAGCTTCTCTAATGGCTCTTAAAATATAATCAAGGGTTATTTCATTGGATTCTAATCTAGGGGCAAATCCTCCTTCATCTCCAACAGATGTAGAGTACCTTTCGCTTTTTAAAAGCGATTTTAGTGTGTGATAGATTTCTACACCCCAACGCAGCGCTTCACGAAAAGAAGGTGCTCCGATAGGGCGAATCATGAACTCTTGAAAATCGAGCAGATTATCTGCATGAGCTCCTCCATTGATGATATTCATCATAGGACAGGGCATAGTATAATGAGTCTGAGGATGTAAGTATTTATAAAGAGGTATTTTTTTAGAGCAAGCAGCGGCTTTAGCCACTGCAAGAGAAACCCCTAGAATAGCGTTGGCTCCATAGCGTGATTTATTTTCTTTTCCATCTGCTTGAATCATTAACTGGTCTATTTTATTTTGGGCAAAAATGGATTCTCCTTTTAAGAGTTTAGCAAGAGGATCTATCACATTTTCTACAGCCTGCAGAACACCTTTACCTTGATAGCGTTTAGGGTCTTTGTCTCTTAACTCGACAGCTTCATGTTCACCAGTGGATGCTCCGGAGGGAACAAGGGCTTTACCTTGGCTACCATCTGTAGCAAAAACAGAGACCTCAATTGTGGGATTACCGCGGGAATCAAGTACTTCTAAAGCATCAATAGATTCGATATTGCTCATATAAAATGCCTAAATGGTTAACGATTTTGATGTTTTTTAGATAGAGAAGACATTAAAGCGCAATAAGAGGCAAAGCGCAAGGTCGAAATTTCTCCTGTCTCTACTGCTTTTTTTACTGCACAGTTAGGTTCTTCCCTATGGGTGCAGTTGGGAAATTGACACTCTGAGGAAATGCTAAAGATTTCAGAAAAGTAAGAAGATAGTGTTTTTTTATCTATATCCCAGATTCCAAAACTCTGAATACCGGGGGTATCAATGCAATATCCTCCTCCTTCTAGAGGGATCATGCGGGCTTGTGTTGTGGTGTGTGAGCCCTTGCCTGTGCGTTTTACCACTTTTCTTGTTGCAAAACAAAGACCTGTGACCAAATTAATCAAAGAGGATTTACCTACACCGGATTGTCCAGAAAACACCGATGTTTTGTTTTGCATTTGTGTTTTTAATACATCGATACCCTCTTGAGTGATAATGCTTAGAGGAATTACGATGAAATTAAGGGACTGATAGGTATGAATAAATTCATCGTATAATCTTTTTTCCTCTTCAATCGCTTCCAAAGACAGCCTATCAGGGGGATTATCTAATAAATCCACTTTATTGATAAGGATAATAGGACAAATGTTTCCCTTTTGTGCAGCTATAATATAACGATCGATAAGTAGAGGTTTTAATTTAGGGCTACAAACAGAAGCTGTAATAAAAACTTGATCTACATTGGTGGCGATTAACTGTTGTTTATTGCGCGAGAGGTTATCTGCTCTAGACAGAATAGAATTGCGAGGCAATACTTGAGTAATCACAGCATGAGCCTCATCGATGATTTGCATGGATACAAGATCCCCAACTGCTATCAGGTTTTTCATGAGGTCGCGCTTTTGTTTAAGAGCGCCTTTTAAAGAACAAAGATAGGAATGCTCGTCTGCAAAAACCGTAATTCCATCTGCTGCAATAGTGAGAACCCTGCCTTGTATATCCGTTGCATTAACAAGCTTTTTGCTTTGTTTGAGCAGTTGATCCTGATTGCTTTTTTTAAATTTGGACCGATCTTTTTTTTCTGCGGTTTTTCTTTGTTTGCGCGAAGCCTTTCTATCTGAGCCCCAATATTGCTCCTCCCAATTGAGAAAGTGATCTTGCTTACTCATTCTTGGATCCCTGTAACAGATACATGAAAATGGCCCCTGCAATGGCTACATTCAGAGATTCAACGGGCTTTTTAATAGGGATAGCTATTTTTTTAGCATGTTGGATAATAAAGGGACTTAGCCCATGGGATTCATTTCCCAAAGCTAAAGCAATGGGTTTTTCTGATAAGATTTTTTTGATTTTATCTCCTTTAGCATCGGCTGCATAGATATGAAAAGATCCTTTTTTCAGTAGGTTCTGTAGATCGATAAGATCTCCTTGAGCTAGTTTTAAGAAAAAAGTGGCACCTTTAGCAGCACGCAACGCTTTATCATTATACAGATCTACGCAACCCTCTACTAAGAATACATCCCAATCAAATGCTAAAGCGGTGCGTAAAAGAGTTCCTAGATTTCCAGGATCTACGACTCTATCCAGGATCAGTAGGCGCTTACTAGATTTTACATCTTGAAAGATAGGCATGCAGATTTCAGCTGCAATGGGCTCAGGGGCTTCAAGACCTGTAATTTTTTCTAGGATAGCTAAAGAAGTGGTGCTGGTTTGTTGTGCTTTATAGGAAAAAAGAGGCCGATATGTTTTTTCAACCAGAATATTTTTGAAAGAAAACTTTTGAGATAATTCGCGAATCAATTTTATTCCACTAATTAGGACGGTTTTTTGTTCATAGCGATAGGCGCGATTTTGTCGTAATTTAACTAAGTGCTTGACAATAGGATGCTGTAGACTGGAAAGGTAGCTCATGAGAATATTTGTTTCGAACAAGTCTATTTTGTCAGAAAATAGATTGCACAGCAATAGCAATTACATTTAATCTTAAACTTTTTGCAAAAAAGAGGTTCTATTTGTGGATATAATGCCCTTGAAAAAAAATATACGGCGTATAAAAGCGCTGTTTTTTACTTTAAGATATCCTCACTTAGCTAAAGAAGGACTAAAAAATATTTTAGGTACTTCCTATTATAAAGGGATGCTAAAAAAAAGTAAGATTGAAAATAAGAGCTTAGATCAGATCATTAATTTATGTAACGAGATCCGGTTGTTAAATTTTGATGTAAGATGTGGAAATGTATCTCATTTTGAACTCTTAACCATTGCATCAATGGTAGCCACACAAAAACCACACGTTTTGCTCGAAATAGGGACATTTGATGGAAATACTACACTTCAAATGGCTTTAAACGCTCCAGATAACGCTATTGTTCATACTTTGGATTTGCCCTCTGAAGTAACTTCTTTGATTCAGCCTATCTTAGAGGTTGATTTAAAATTAGTACGAGATAAACAGAAAAAACAAAGAAAGTATCAGAAGACCTCTTGTGAAAAAAAAATTATGCAACATATTGGCGATTCTGCAGCTTATGATTTTAAGGCTTTTTGTAGAGAAGGATTGGTTGATTTTGCTTTTATAGACGGGGGACATTCTTATGAATGCGTTCGTAGCGATACGGAAAATGTTATGAAAATCTTGGCTCCCAACGCTATTGTGATGTGGCATGATTTTACTCCTGATTTTCAGGGAGTATTTACCTATTTGAATGAAATAAGCAGTAAATATCTCCTTATCCACATTACAGGAACCAATTTAGTCTATTATAAAAAACAGCAATAACTTCTCAAAATACAAAACTTAATCCGTTTTCTCTATTTCTTTGCAGATGGCATGCAGCATCTGAATAACTTCCTATTACTCCGTCTAAACTCGAAGGGCCTTCTGTTTCAATGTTTTGACCAAAAGCATCGCTATTGTTATGCAGAACCAAAGCATAGGGGTCTTTTATCTTTGAGCATAGACAAGTGAAAAAATAAAACCAAAAACCAGGTGAAAGTCCAATAGATCAAAAGTTGCATCTCAATCTTTATTTAAGAAAAAAAGACTTCCAACCTGAGTTTTGGGTTTTTATCCAATAAGAATCACAATCTAAAATATTGATAACAAATGATTTGTCTATTTCTAAACTTGCTTGGAACCTAGTATTTTTCATCTAGATTTTGCTCATTTGTTCAAACTATTGCAAATTCGCAATTTAAGATCACCAAATGAGTACCTATCTACTTTAAAATCAAAGAGAAAAACCCAAAACTGGGGTTTCCATTTTCATAAAAAAAACTTTACCTGGTTTTATACAATATCTTTTTTATATTCTGTTTCCTCTAACTTTTAATAACTGGTTCACATTCAATTTTGATAACTCAGTATTTTCAAGATCTAGGGGGTGCAGCATATCAACTGTTCTTCCTGCTCCTGCACCCAGGTGAGCAACAGCAGCTGCAGCTATTGCTCCAGCTACCGCAGCTAGCCCTCCTGCATTGGCTCCACCAGGTCCAACCATATTAGCATGATAAGAATTAGCATTAGAGCAAGGTTTAAAATACATAGCTAATTCATGTTCGCTGGTTAATTTTTTAGCAGCAATTTTAGCGGGTTCTGAATTTTTTTTGATGGAAGAAATTGAATTAATGGAACTTTGATTTTTCGAGAAACTATCCTGATTTTGAATTTTCATGTTCATATTACCTTAAAGTTATAGTTAATAATCAACCTTACAACACGGCCTAATCAGCACTAGGCTTTCTTGGTAGAGCAGGCGTAAGTTGAATAATAAAAAAAATATTAATATTTTATTAGGATTTTTAACAACAAAAAAAAATTTATCTTTGGCAATAGAGTCAATAAAAATAGATGTAAATAAGATAATTTTAAGATGCTCTTGTTTTTGAAAAAGATATGGATTTGAATATATCAGCTAAGAGAATCGATAGCTAATAGACATATGGAGATCTTGCAAAATTTTGTAAGGAATACCTAAAAAATCTTTAGGGGCAGACTGAAAGTAAAAAAAATTATTAAAAATCAAATTGATTATAATGAGTTTCATCCATATTCTTCTTAAGGGGCCCTTTCAACCTCGAAGTGCACAAAAAAGAACATATAAATACTTGAAAAAAACATCTATTGTGCACCCGAGCATAGCATGTTTGTAGATAATCTGCTAAATGCTTCTAGTGGAGTTTCAAAGTTAAGAGCTTTTCTAGGTCTGTTATTGAGTAGTGTTTCTACCTCTTTAACATCTTTGGAAGTGGTATCTAAAAAGCTTTGTGTTTTAGGAAAATATTGCCTAACTAGTCCATTTGTGTGCTCATTGAGACCTCTTTCCCAAGAATGGTAGGGCGTTGCAAAGTAGAAGTCTGTCTCTAGTTCGAAACTAACCATTTGGTGATAGGCAAATTCTTTTCCGTTATCGGCTGTTAATGTGTGTACAAAATCTTTGATAGGTTTAAGTTGTTCAATTAATGCTTGACCTACTTCCTCTGCAGTTTTATGAGAAACTTTGGCGAGCTTGGTTAGCTTGGAAGTTCTTTCTACCATTGATACAATTACGCCTTTATGTCCTGCCCCTATGACTGTATCTAGTTCCCAATCTCCTAAACGAGTCTTTTTTTCTACAATACAGGGCCGTTGCTTAATATCTATACGACCAGGAATGCTCCCTCTTCCAGAAGTTCCCTTTCTCTGTTTGTTATATTTTTTCCCTCGATGACGGAGCTCTCTATAAAGCTGTCCTCCCTGTCGTTTATCTTTCCAGATGTGATTATAGATGGTCTCATGACTAACATGTTCTTTACCATGTCTTTTAAGCCAACCTGATATTTGTATGGGGCTCCACTGCAACTTGATTTTTTCTAAGAAATGCTTTTTCTTGGGCTTGCTGATGACGGTATCCTCGTTGCCCTTTATTTCTCTTAAGCTCCCTATAGATAGTGCTATGATGAACTTTTAGCATGGTTGCTATTGAGCTAGATGTATCTCCTCTAGCTTTTAAAATATAAATCTGACATCTTTGGTCATAGGTTAGGTGATGATAGCCTTTAGGCAAGGTCTCTCCTTGTGTTTATTGTTAAAAATCACAATAGAGATTTTTTCATCACCTGCCCATTCTTTTTTTTAATCATTCTGTGCACTTCAAACTTGAAAAGACAAGGATAAGATGTTTACTAAATATAAATAAGAAGAAGAGTTGTAAAAAAACAATCAAAGGTTATTTAAAGTGAGCAAAATCTGGGAACAGGTCATTTTAATTTCTTTTTATATTGTCGTTCCATTTTTTTTTCTCGTTCGAATGTGGCACAATTATAATGTAAACTTAGGAAAGTGGTTATCAGAGATAACCCTCTATGGGGTTTATGTAATTACTCTGTTTTTAATTGGTTTTTGGTTAATGCCTTACGGCTATTTTTTTCGCTATTTTTTACTTATTGCATTTCTTATTGTTGCTTTTAAATCGCTACGAAACATCAAAAGAAGCTTTTCTTTTAAGTCCTTAACTGTCAGACAGATTTTTTTGTATCTAATTATTTTTTCCATAAGTGGTATTCTAATGCCAGATATTTTTTTAGCTTTAAATGGCTCTTTTTCTCCATCTTATTCGGTCGATCTGGAGTTTCCTCTTAAAGGAGGTGAATTTTACGTACTTCAAGGTGGCGCAAGCTCGGTAATTAATCATCATTATGCTGTTCCCGCACAAAGATACGGCCTTGATATTGTGCAACTCAACCGTTTTGGATTAAGAGTTAACGAATTAAATCCTAAAAAAGTGGATGATTTTACTATTTATGGGTCTATTCTCTATAGCCCATGTGATGGTATTGTGATCAATGCGTTAGATCAATATCCTGATCTAGAGCCAGGTCTAATGGATCCAGAACATCCAGTAGGAAATTGTCTAGTTATCGCTAAAAAAAATTCAGATGTGGTGGTTGTTTTAGCACATCTCATGAGAGGGAGTGTTCAATTTAAAAAAGGAGATGTTATCCAAAAAGGACAAATTATCGCAAGAGTAGGTAATTCAGGGAATACTACAGAACCTCACTTACATATCCATTCGGTTTTAAACCATACCGGTGATTTTTTATTTTTAGGAAAAGGAGTACCCATGAAATTTAAAGGCCGGTTTCTCATTCGAAATGACAGGATTACAGATTAGAAGGGCCTTTTTAGCCGCCTTCTAAAAGATAGACAACAAGATTAGTAATCTCAGTTTTAAGTTCTTCTAGTAAAGGAATATTTAGATCCAGTTGCTAGCTAGAAAACCCAAAACTGAGGTTAATGTTGTGATTACCTTATATGCATATCTTTAGGGTAAAGCATCTTCATATTTCTGCTTATCTCGTTCTTAATTTAAATGGATTTTATGTATGCAATAAATAAGAGCTGGATAAGCAGCAGAAAATGCAAATAAAAAATCGTTTAGTCCCATGAAAACTGCATTAAATAAATGAAAGAGTAATCCAGTTACAAGTAATACAATTGCGTGCATAGGATGCAAAAATATTACCAGAAAAAACAATGTTTCAAAAAGAAAGATCATCCAACTTATTGAAGTCGTAAGAACATTTCTTTGAGAGATCAATCGAAAAAATAAGGAATGACCATAGGTTCTTGTGCTAAAAATTGCATTTAATGCAAATGATTTGCGCCACGCAGGAGAAGTTAGCTTAGTAATTCCAGAAATAAAATAAGAAATAACCAGTTCTCCTGCTATGAAACATAAACTTATTATCGAAATTTTAGAGCAAATTCCACATAAGCTTCCTATCGATAGCGCAAATAAAATCACTAGATGCATTTGATAGGCACCATCTAGACCATAAGGACTTCGTAAAGCAATCAGTATTTTAAAAAAGAATAAAGCAATAAGAAGAGAAGGCGATATGATATTAAATACCGAAAATATAAACAGTAAAATAGCACCAAAAATTCTCAGATATATGGAGCCTTTGAAAGCTTTATCATTCAGGCAAAAGTTAAGCAGTTTTGCTATTGGGCTTTTTGTAGTATATCTAAGTCCCAATTTTGATACTTTCCAACTTAAAATTCCCTCTGACTGGAAAACTGACCAGGTTTTGAGATCTTCTAATGATGTAATAAATAAACCAATTGATAAAATATATAAAGTTACTTGATAAGTAAATGTAATATCTTTGAATGCATAGTAAGTGTCTAAATTTATCATACTATCCGTTACTTAAGGGATGGATTTCTGATAAAAAGAGTATATCATAATCATATATTCTCGAATTTGTTAAAATTAAAAATTGTATCTTAGATAATTTTTGGCAGAAATTAGATTGTTTTCTACAAAGTGAATCCAAATAGTTCAATATTTGTAAATAGGGAAGAGAAGTGCATACTTGTTTGTTATCCTGTACTTTTTCACTGAACCTGATAAGATCCATTGCAAGATCCAAAAAAGCCTTTGAAAATCTTTTTTTAGGATTCCAAATCAAACAATAAATAGGACGTTGATCTTCAAGAGAATAAACTTCTTTCCATTCTTGAACTTTGCCATTATTAGAAATTTCTCGATACAACAAGTGATAATCAAACATATTTGGCAGAGGAGCAAAAAAACTCCAAGTAGGAACAAACTGCATAAATATAGGGAAACGATTCCATATAAAATCCAGCCGCTTAATCTCTCTTAAAAGACTTAATAAAAGAATAAAACTGAAAATTAAGGCAACGGTCCAAAACATTAAGTACTCCTGCTTATGAACTCCCTATACAAGAAAGTTAAAAATTTTTTTATTGAATAAAAACAACTAGGCCTAAAAATTATTCTGCAGCCTTTACCTTAAGAAAAAAAATCACTTTTATGGAAATATTAATGCTTCTTTTTTATATTCTATTTTCTCTGATTTTCAATAATTGGTTTATATCTAATCCTGATGCTTCAATATTCTCTAGGTCAATAGGATACAATGTATCAACTATTTTGCCTCTTTTTGCAGCTTCTATAGCGCCATTTGCTGCTGTTATTATCGCTGCAACTGCTGCAACTACAGCAACTGCATGATTACAGGAATCAATGTTAGGACGGGGTTTGAAATACATATCCAACTCATATTTATTGGCCAGCGCTTTAGCAGCAATTTTGGGAGATCCTAAAATATTTTTCTTAGAAGAAACTGAACCAAGGGGGTTTTGAAAATTTGAGAAACTATTTTGAATTTTTATATCCATATCATCCTTTTTTAGTTAGTAGTGATTCTTGAAGTAAACCCACAAAATTGATTAAAGGGCAGGGCGATTTAACTAAAATTTTTTGACACCTCTCTGCAGAAAATAATTGCCAAAATTCCCTTTAAGTATCCAGAGCCAAAAGTTGCTGCTCGTCTCACAGCAGCAAGTCCTCTATTTGGATCAGCAACTGCAGCTATATTCATAGCCAAGCGCCGAAACAGACCCATGTTCTCTGCACTGTGTCCTCGATCCATCAAATTATTATCCTCCTTGAAAATTACATCAGCTATCCAGTGGCATTTATTCTCGATGCTCCAGTGCTGCCGGACCCATTTAGCAAAATCCTTTGCAG